>JAIRWK010000007.1 GCA_031268995.1 Planctomycetaceae bacterium | reverse complement strand
TGTCTTAAAAAGATAAATTTCATAGTAGCTGCGGTATATCCTTAAACAAAAAGGAGAAAAATATGGAAGGTTATTTACCTAGAAAAGACTCGGAATTAGTTGCTTGGAGTTCCAATTTTGTTGCGGTACTCACGCAACACTATTCAGAATGGGAAGTTCCCATGCAAGATATTAGCGATTTGCAAATTCTTCACGACAACTTTAGTTTGCTTCACGAACAAGCAGACAGCCCGAATAAGACATCGGTAATAGTTGCGGAGAAAAATGAAGCCCGCAAGTTGTTGACGGAGAAAATTCGGGGATTGGTTGATTTCCGGTTGAAAAATCCGGTAATCACCGACGCACAACGTATCGCGTTGGGTTTGCATGCCAAATCGCCGTCGCCAACACCCGTTCCAATCCCAACCACCAGACCGGAATTGGTAATCGAAGTGGTTGATATTCGGCGGCTGCAAATTAGCTTCCACGATCAAGGAAGCAAAACCAAAGCAAGACCATACGGCACAAACGGCGCAGTTGTCGTTTACTCAATCCTCGACACTCCCCCAACTTCCATAAACGAACTCGCCAAAAGCGTACTAGCAACACGCACTCCGCACATTTTTGAGTTCAAAGAAGAAGAACGCGGAAAAACCGTTTACCTCGCGATTTGTTGGCAGAACGAAAAAGGTCAAAGAGGTCCCTTCAGCGAAATCGAAAAAGCCATCGTGCCGTGAGTTCAACGCAAGGACATTAGGGATAAAAGGGACATAAAGGACAGAAGGAACAGAAATGTTATTGGCAAAGGAGTCAAAAACCTTTGATCTCAAAACATCAGTCCCTAACGTCCCTTATGTCTCACATGTCCCTTTTACAATAATTTAACCATAAAACTTAAAAAAACTAAGATGAATAATTTAAAATTTCCTGTTGAGGTGAGTAATTTGACTAAGGTTTACAAAACTCGCGGGGGCGGAGTGAATGCGGTTTGTGATATTTCGCTTGGGGTCAATGGCGGTGAGTTTCTTACGGTCATGGGAACTTCAGGGTCGGGCAAAAGTACGCTTTTACATCTTATTGCGGGCTTGGCATCTCCTACTGTTGGGAGCGTGAAGATAAACGATAGCGAAATATTCAACCTCTCCGACGCGGCACGAACACGATTTCGCTGCCGTAACATCGGCGTAATCTTTCAATCCTTCAACCTCATCCCAACCCTCACCGCTTCAGAAAATATGTTGTTACCGTCCTTGATCGACGGCAACAAAAAAATTCCGCGTGAGAAGTTGGACGAGTTATTGCGGGTGCTTGAAATTTATGATCGCCGTCATCATCGACCTGATTCATTGAGCGGCGGCGAACAACAACGGGTTGCTATCGGTCGCGCGTTGTTAATTGAACCGGCAATCATCCTCGCCGACGAACCAACCGGCAACCTCGACTCAGTCAACAGCAACAACATCTGCAAATTACTCCGCGAATTGTGCGACAAAGAACAACGCACAATCGTTTTGGTAACACACGAAAAATCAGTCGCCGATTGGGGCGACCGTTGTATTACGCTCAAAGACGGAAGAATTGCCGACGAAAAAATAATTAACTCAACACGAAAGGAAGTGTCCGCATGAAATTACTACTGAAACTAATCCTCCGCGAAGCATGGTACCACCGCGCGAGAATATCATTCGCAGTCATCGCCACAATGGCAATGTCTTGTATGGTTGTTTGGTTGATCGGGAGCATTGATTTGATGATTCTCCGGTTCGACGACGACAACGAAAATTATCTCGGCAACTTCAATATTGCCCTTCTCCCCGAAAGAACATTGCCCGCATCGCCCGCAACAACTACGGGAACGCCAAATTTGCCGCCGATGTTTCCGATACCGGTTGCGTTTCCCGAATCGGAGTTGTCTGAATTGCGGTCAAACGATCAAGTGTTGCGTGTTTCAGTTGCCCGTCAGATACGAAACGTAATGGCAAAAATGCTCGACGACTCCGACGACCAAGCGGCATTGCGCCGACAACGCGCCGGAACAGGTACGCCAATGCAAAGCCCTCCGGTGATTGGAATCGATTCCAATGTTTCTCCGTTTGAGCTTGAGGACGGTCGTTGGTTTGCGGACGATTCGGGCAGTGCTTCAGCTGCGATGGAAGGCGTAATCGGCAGCGGCGCGGCGGGCAGTTTGCGGGCATTCGGCGAAGAAACCGAACCGGTCAAGGTTGGCGATACGGTGATTTGTCGGGTGAACACGCACGATTTCAAAATTAAGATTGTGGGATTGTTTGAGCAAAAGTTATCCGGCGGAAGATTCGGCGGCGGCAACACGCCCGTTACCGGCGCACTTTACGTCTCGCCCAAAACCGCCGAAAAAATCAGCCCAACACCCGAAAACGAATCAACACGAATCGATTTCGTTTACATCAAATTGAAAGACCGAATCAATACCAAACAGTTCACTGAAAATTATCAAAATAAAATTGCCCAAACCGGAATCGCAATCAAATTTATCGACTCCGAAGAAGTCCGTAACCAACTGAAAACTAATCGCGGACGCGGCGGCGCAGGCGGCTTAATGGGCGGCGCAGCTTCAACAAACTCCGTCATAATTTTTTCGACATTGGTCTCAATTTTGATCGTTTTCACGGCGTTGAGTATGGGAGTTGGCGAACGGACGCGGGTTTTTGCGATGTTGCGTTCGGTCGGGATGCCTCGTTGGAAGATTGCGGTGCTTGTTTTTGGCGAAAGTATAGTGCTTTGCCTTCTCGGTTGGCTTGGCGGCATGTTCGCCGGTTGGCTGATATTGCAACTAACCGTCTTCCTCCAACCCGAAGCATTCGGCGGCGGCAAAACAGTTCCACTCAGCACAACCGCCATCGTAACCGCCGGAATCGCCGCCTTGATCGGCTCACTGCTCGCAGCAATTTATCCCGCCTGGCGCAGCGCAAAAATCGACCCGCTTGACGGCATGAACCGCAGCAGCTCAGCAACAATAAACATAAGTTGGTTCGTGTTGTCGGCAATCTTGGGCGTGCTGTTGTTAATGATTTGCCCGATATTCACGTCGGTTGACGGCATAGCCAAAGGTACGGAGTTGCGTGTATTTTTGTACACTTTTGTTGGATTGCCGAGTCAAATTATTGGTTGCGCGTTGATTTCGCCGTTTGTAATAGTGGTTGTCGAAAAATTATTCACACCGCTCGCCGCAAAAATATTCCGCGTGCGAAAAGAATTGCTCGCCAACCAACTCTCAATCAATATCTGGAGAACTCTCGGAACCACAATCGCCATCAGCATCGGACTCGGCGTTTACTCGTTCCTTGAAATATCCGGCTACTCCATGCTCGTCCCCTTCACCCACTCAAAAACCTTGCCCAACACCCTAGTAACCACAAACCCAACCGCACTGCCCTTGTCCGAAATCGAAACCGTCCGAACAACATCCGGCATAGACTCAAACCGGTTCCTGCCCGTCGCCCTCGAACAATCCAACTTCTCACAACGACAAACAACCGCCTTCATGAACAACGGCTTGAGCCAACAACAAACCAACGGCATCGTGTTCGGAATCGATATTAAAAAAGCATTCCGAAAACAACCCGACGGCAAAAGACCATTGATCGAAGTTGAATTTCGCGAAGGCAATTTAGAATCGGCATTGGCGAAATTGGAAACCGGCGGACGATACTGTTTGATCCCCGATTCGTTCGCGTTTCGTGCGGGCGTAAAAGTCGGCGACAAAATCGAACTTGTTGTCCCGATGGAAATCGGGGAGGCACGCGGAGGACGCGGTGAAGATCGCGGAGAACGCAGATTAGGAGGAGGAGAAGTTGGGGAAGCGCAAAGAGGACGCGGGGAAGTTGGCGGCGAACCAAGCGGACGCGGTAATTTTGGCGGCGTCGGAATGGGTGGTCGAGGCATGGGCGGTCGCGGATTCGGCGGCGGCGGCATGGGCGGCGGCGGATTCGGCGGGCGCGGAATGGGTCGCGGGTTCGGCGGCAATGAAGAAATTGTTGAATATGAAGTTTGCGGAGTTGTAACGATTCCGGGTTGGCTTTGGATGACGAAGTTGAGCGGTGTTCGCAAACGCGGCGGAAGAACGGGCGCAATGTTGATCTCGCCTTACGAAATTGTGAAAAGCGATTTCAAATTGAACAACGCGGGCTTTTTCTGGTTCGACCGAACCCTCGACACAAATGGTAAACCAACCGTCTCCGATAAAGAACTTGAAATCGCGTTGCAAAAACTCGCCGACAAATACCCCGTTCGCGGATTTGCCCCAACCTTTCCCGCATTCGCCGGAGACCCCGCTACAACACCAACCACCCCCAATAACGAAGTCGTCCGACACCCAATGGTCAAAGTCAACTCGCGTGAATACCTAACCGACCGCGTCAACAGCCGCGCCGATAGCGTAATCCAAGCCGCCGCGAAAATGCCGTTGATAATACTTGCGATTTCGTCCATCGGTTTGATGGGAACGATTGCCGCGTCTGTTCGTATTCGGCGGTTTGAGCTTGGAGTATTGCGGAGTCTTGGCGTAACGCGATTCGGGTTGGTTCGTCTGATAATGGCGGAAGCGTTTTTGATTTCAACAGCAGCAATTGCAATCAGTGTTGGTTTCGGAGTTGTTGCGGCGTGGTGCTTTATTGGGCTAATGCGATACACATCGTTTTTCGGCGGCTTCGTTTCACCATTGACCATCCCAATATATTGGCTGTCAATCGGTTTCGCCGTAACACTAATCATGTGCTTCCTAGCCGCAATCGGTCCCGCAATATTCGCCGGAAGAACAGAAACATCAAAACTATTGAGAGAATAAAACCATGAGACGTATATTTATCACCGGCGGATCGGGCTTCATCGGCTCAACACTTATTCGGGAGTTGTTGAAAGACACGGCAAATTCGGTGCTGAACTTCGACATCTTGACCTACGCAGGTAACAACGAATCATTGCGCGAAGTTTACCACTTGCCCAATTACAAATTCATTCAAGGCGACATCGCAGACGAACAATATTTGGACAAAGTTTTCAATGAATTTTGCCCAAATATTGTTTATCATTTTGCGGCGGAGAGCCATGTTGACCGTTCCATCGACGACGCCAAACCATTTTTACACAGCAACGTCATTGGAACATTTACAGTGTTGGGAGTGGTTTTGAATTACTGGCGCGGTTTGCCCAATAACTCCGCAAAACAATTCCGTATGCTACACATCTCAACCGATGAAGTTTACGGCAGTCTCGGCAACGACGGCGAATTCACCGAAGAAACCCGCTACGCACCACGCAACCCCTACTCGGCAACAAAAGCCGCCTCCGATCATCTGGTTCGCGCATGGCATTACACGTATGGTTTGCCAATCCTGATTACAAATTGCTCCAACAACTACGGTCCTTACCAAAACCCCGAAAAATTAATTCCAAAATCAATTGTTAGTGCAATTTCAGGTGAGCCGCTTACGATTTATGGTGATGGTCGGCACATTCGGGATTGGCTTTTTGTTGAGGATCATGTTCGGGCGTTGTTGCGTGTGATGTCGTCCGGTCGGGTTGGCGAAACCTACAACGTCGGCGGCGAAAATCAACACTCCGTCACAGAAACCGTTTTGATGATATGCAACCTGCTAGATCAAAAACGACCGCAAACAAACGGTACAAAATATTCGGATTTGATCTGTTTTGTTTCGGACAGATTGGGCAACGACTTCAGATACGCAGTCAACGCATCAAAATTACAAACAGAACTCGGTTGGCAACAAGATTACGATTTCGCCGCCGGTTTAGAAAAAACAGTAGATTGGTATTTAGAAAACGAATGGTGGTGGAAACCAATACAACTCTGGCAAGCACCAAACACAAAAAACAAAAAATCTTGACCGACCAATAAGAAAATTTTTCTAACACAAAAGGCACAAAAAGAACGAAAAACACGAAAAAGAATTTTTTTAACTTTTTGTGCCTTTCTACTCAAGCTGTTTTGAAATTCCCGAAGCTGATTACGCAAGCGCAACAACGTGAAGCGGTTGTTCAGGGGCGAAGCCTATCGCCCATACCGGCTTCGGTATCGTGTTTAAATTCCCTTGCGATGACGCGAATTTTCGTATGCGGTTATTTGCGCATCGTAGCCCAATGTCAACCCAATGTCGTCAAGCCCTTTTAGTAAACGTTGTCTTTTTGACAAATCAATTGTAAACGGGATCACTAATCCGCTGTTGTCCGAAATAGAACAATTCTCAAGATCAATCATCAACTTGTACGGTCGCATTTCCAATTCACGGTTGAACAATTCATCGATTGCCGTCTCGGAAAGTCTTATCGGCAACATTCCGTTTTGGAAACAATTGTTATAAAAGATGTCCGCAA
Organism: Planctomycetaceae bacterium; assembly: GCA_031268995.1. Taxonomy (GTDB): domain Bacteria; phylum Planctomycetota; class Planctomycetia; order Pirellulales; family Thermoguttaceae; genus WRKP01. Next base: position 12,741 of record JAIRWK010000007.1, on the reverse strand, counting down.
AACTTGACGCCAAAATCACACGAAAACCAAAATCCTCAAGAGCCCAAGGCGCATGTTCCCGACTCGAACCACAACCAAAATTACGCCGCGTCAACAAAATCGTACCGCCCCCAAATTCAAGTTTGTTCAACACGAATTCAGATTCGGGCGAAAATTGCTCATCTTTATAACGCCAATCGTAAAACGCGAATTTGCCGAATCCCGTCCGCTCAATCCGTTTCAAAAATTGTTTTGGAATAATCTGGTCAGTATCAATATCATTCCGATCCATCGGAATAACCACGCCGACATGCCTAATAAATGATTTCATTTTGATATTCAAGCTACGTCAAAAACTTTATTGCACGACTTTCTCACATTTAAAATTAAATTTCAACAACATCCAATCGCAACAGCTCTTCGCTCACGGGCAAAAATCGTACCACAACTTTCCGTCTCCGCAACACCCAACAGCCAAGATTTTGTGCGGAAGTTTTTAAATATCCTTTCTCGCCTTCGTCGCCCTTGCGGTGCTTTATTCGAGATTGGATTTATTTTGGATAGCAGTCCATTTTGATAGAGTTTTGTACAATTTTTCGGGGTCGATTGGTTTGGTGAGGTGATCGTTCATGCCCGCTGCCAAACTTAACTCGCGGTCGCCGGACATTGCGTGCGCCGTCAACGCGATGATCGGTAACGCCTCATATTTGCTGTCCAACCGAATCAATTTTGCGGCGGATATTCCGTCCATCTCCGGCATTTGAATATCCATAAACACAATATCGTAATCCGACCGACCCAACATATCCACCGCCGCACGACCATTCTCCGCAATATCCACCCTGCAACCTCGTATCCGTAATAACTCCATCATCACCATTTGATTGACCCGATTGTCCTCCGCAACAAGAACCCGTAATCCCTCCACCATTGCCCCCAACATGTTGGGGGCAATTTGTATTTGTTGTTTATTTGAAATCGGTTGTTGTAGTGAGAGTTGTTTTAGTTTTTCTGCGGGGTTTTCTTTGTCCGGCAAAATTGTTGATGATGTCATTTCGGAAGATTCTGGTATTTCAAATTGTGCTGTGAAAAAAAATGTGCTGCCGTTATTGGGTTTGCTCTCACACCAAATTTCGCCCTTCATCAATTTTACAATGTTCTTGCAAATCACAAGCCCTAATCCTGTACCGCCATATTTACGTGTTGTTGACGCATCTGCTTGGGTAAACGATTGGAACAAAGATGCAACTTGCGTTTCCGTCATTCCAATTCCCGAATCTCTCACTGAAAATAAAAACGTTATCGAATTATCACTACGGCTTTTTTGCCAAACATTCAAAACAACTTCACCCGATCTCGTAAACTTAATCGCATTCGTCAACAAATTCACCAAAACCTGCTGCAACCGCACCGCATCACCCTTCAAACGATCCTGCAAATTCAAATCACACTTCAACTCCAATTTAAGCGATCTGCGTCTTGCCAACTCGCCCACTATCGGCTCAAGACCATCAATAACCGCTTGAAGCGAAAACAAACGCTTTTCCATCACCATCTTGCCTGCCTCGATTTTAGAGAAGTCAAGAATGTCGTTGATTATTCGTAACAATAATACCGCCGACTGCTCGGCACTTTCGAGAAATTCGCGTTGTTTAGGAGTTAAATCGGTTTTCAACGTCAGATAAGTCATTCCCAAAATCGCGTTCATTGGCGTTCTTATTTCGTGCGACATGTTAGCCAGAAATTCGCTTTTTGCCATTGCCGCGCTTTCAGCGTCGCGTTTTGCTTTTGTGAGTTCGGTAACAGAGTTACTTAATTCTACGGCGTAAAGTTTGGTTGCAAACTCTGAATTTTGAAGCCGCGCTATAAGCCACACACAACCAAAAAAACAAAAAAACACAACAGAAAAAAAACAATACAACCAAAACTTCATCCTGCTCATCGTGAAATACCACAACTCGCCGGAAAAATCCGCACAAACAACACCGTCAAATTGCCCGTCAAGTTTCCAAACCGGCTCATACACCGAAACAAAAACTTCGCCTAAACCGTTGTCCCTCCTTATATCAACAGCTCCGGTCTTATGTTCATAAATCTGTTTCATAACTTGCGTACACAAAATTTCCTCGCCAATCGGTTTTGGAAATTTCGGCGTGTCAGCAATTCCCTTGTATTCAAAATCCGAAACCGGATAAACTACGTAATACGCCTCTTCTTCCGATTTGAAACGCACAGTGTAAACCGACGCAACATTTGTCCCTCTCGTTATTGCCCGCGCAAGCAAACCGTCTAATTTCAAATAAACCGGATTATCTTCCGGCGTTCCCGTTTCCGCGCGAACTCTAAATTGAACTCTAACATCCGGCACATCAATCAGGCAATAACAACGGCTGCCCGAATAAATTACAGACCAATCAACACCGCCAAAAGCCCCGCTCTTGTCCGCATAACGCCATTCAACTCGATATGTTGCCGCATTTTGCACCTCGTCCCATTGGCAAAATATCTGCTTCTCACAATCGCCAAATTCGCGTTTAATCTGATCATCTGCAATCTTGCCCCATCGATTAAATTTATTGACAGGAATGTTTTTATCGGGTTGCGGTTTATTGTAACGTAAAATAATTATTCCCGACGGCGTGGAAAGTTGAGAGCCGTTATTTTGCGCAACGATAATTTTTTGTGGTTCCGAATCGGGCGATTGTTTGGGGTTGGGCAAAGTCGTTTTTTGTATCGTCGTAAATTCGGGTACGTGATCCAAATCAACAGAAGATAAAGGATTTGACCACTCCGAAAATTTTTCAGAATCACCACAATAAATCGAAGCATGACCAAGCTCAGAAACAGATACAGAATAAGATTTCACAACATCAGAAAAATAATTGATCATCTGATTGTGCTGAAATTGAATAGCGGAAAACACCCCAAGAAATCCCGAACAAATCAAAAATAAAAGAACACTCCACGACAAAATAACAAAAGAAAACGTTTGCCGCATCCGCTTCAGATAAAAACTTATACCAATCATTACCAAAACCGGTAACAACACAACAAAAAATAAATCATAAAAACCAAAATAACTAAAATCTGCAAATCGCATTATACATCAGAACAATTACACTGAAAGGAATTTATAAAAATTAATTTTATACCGCAGCCGGTAGGGCGATAGGCTTCGCCCTTTAACAACCGCTCCACATTGTTGCGTTTGCGTGTTCAGCTCCATGAATTTTAAAGTAGCTTGAGTATACTTTAAATTTCCCGACCTAAACACGAAAACGCAACAAAATGAAACAATCAAGTCCCCTAATTGAACGTGATCGTGAATGATTAAGTGGTGAGTGATAATTTGATTTTCCCCGTCCCGTTGGGGACGAAATGTTGGTAGGAAACGCGGGGTTAAAAAACGCCGCCCCGCTAGGGACGGAATGTGAGGACTTTTAAAACGGTTTAAATTGTAACCACATTGCGCCCCTAACGGGACATAATCGTAAGTTATAGATCGCTTCTCAGCCAAAGTTAGGGGACTTTGTCCTAGATTCAAGTATATTCCTCGTGATTACCCTCGAATCGTCGGGGCAACCGCAATGGTTGCCCCACATTCCTAAACAAAATATTACCTTGCCCGGTATCCTATTTAAAATCGGCAACGTAAAAACTTCCGTAAGTGTGAACTCGATCTAGTTTGTGTAATTCAGCCGCTTTTTCAGTTTGCATTGACAACACTTCGCCCAATTTTGTCTTTTCGCCGTTATACACAACCGGCACGGCATCAATATAATCAGTTTTCAAACCTCCACTTCGCCAAAGCACTCTTGTATTATTTGCCGCGTGATTGATTATCATTTCCCACTCACTAACAAGCGCATCGTAAAGATGATACGAAAGCCAATCCATGTGATCCAACAAAACAAAACGCGAAATCTTGACATCAGGATTAGAACGCAAAAATCCCTCAACCGTATTCGAATGAGTTTCAATTTTATCAACCGACCCATTTTTGAGTTTAACGAAATTGTCATATTGCAAATATTCAGGACAACAACTCGGCGTATAACTTCCCGTCGCATAAACCCGCCAAAAATAATTATCTTGTATCGGCAACTCGCCAAATACGGAATCAAGACAATCTTGAACGAATTTTACTACACCTCCGTCGTATTGCGTCTCAATTTGTTTTCGTTGCGCAAGCGGCACACCGAGCATTGAGAGAGTCGTATCGCGGTTTATCACAAATTTTATCAGCCTACTCCACAACCGTTCACGCAACTTGTTGAACCAAATATCGCGTTGTTCTTCCAGTGAATTTGACGACAGAATATCATGCACGTAAGAACGTAAATCTTTTGTCCGGTCGATATAAAAATTTATAAAACGTGCAAACGCACCGGTTGTTCCGCAAAAGTAAAAACTTTTGCGTCTGCTGTCAAAGAATTTTTTTATCTGTTTATCCCAATATTTTCGCGACCAATCATTGAGGTCATTTCGCAACTTTGAAAAATAAATTCCACGCACCCCGCCAAGCCTGCCGTTACCGAATAATTGAAAAAAAGTTTCAAAATCGAGATTGCGTATAGCCGAGATTTTCAAATCCAGCAACGCATTTTGACGCGGATTCATATCGATTGCGTAAACGCGGTTGACATCCGTAAGCGCGTACGAAATCGCGTTGCAACCTGCCGAAGTTATCACCAGCAGATTGTCATTCGACGTAAGATTCAATACTTGCTTGTCAATACGCGGGTCTTCCCAACACGTGTTGTAAACAAGATTGTTACCATGCACGATTCTAAAAACACGACCACTCATCCATTCGCTTATTTTGCTCATAAAATAATTTCCTTACTTAATTACGTTTAATTTAACCAAACCACGTATCGGCGAAAATTTCGCTACAGAACGACCGCATAATGTTGTTACGTTTGTCCTGTTCGGATTCGGATATCTTAAAACAATTTTAAACTAATGAGAATTTCTAAAAATCCTAATCAATTAGTTATGTTAGTATCTGCGCATTTAAATAACACAAGTCGGATTTATTAATTTCCCTTATACCTTTATCTTTTTTTATCTTTGCAAAAATAAAGGCGCAAATATACTGGAGCCGAACACACAATCGCAACAACGTGAAGCCAGCATATTCATTCGCTACTAAAGGCGCATTTTATTAACATCACTTATTGAAAGAATATTTTTGGAAGTTCCCTGATATACCAACTACGGTATATTTCATACCTACTGTTCGTACAATCGTTGCCTGCTTTCCGCTTGGTAAGCATGCGGCGATTGCAAAAATTCCAAACGCGAACAGCATAAATCAAACCTGTTGCTTTCTTCAACGCTGGTATATTATCCCCCAAGTGTATTGATGTCAATAGAAGGACAACAAATACAGAAATTTGATTTTTTTTACGGTGTCGTATTTTAGGATTGTAGCGGTTATAGTGGAGGTTTTGAAATTCCAAAATCCGAAAACGGCAATCGCAGCAACACAAAGCATTTGTTTATACCGAAGCCGGTATGGGCGGTAGGCTTCGCCCTTGAACAACCGCTTCACGTTGTTGCGCTTGCGTGTCCTGTTTCAGGAATTTCAAAACAGCTTAAGTATAATAACGAAGCCCGCCGCAAATTTTGGTTATAATTTTTTCTACTTGAGTTGTTTTAAAATTCCCGAAACCGAATACGCAAATGCAACAATATAAAGCGGTTGTTTAGAGGCGGAATCTACCGCCCGTAACGGTTGCGGTATCACTTTGTGATTGGGGCTTGACTTTGGGTTATTCTGAAGCTATCCTAAAACTCGTAGCGAGTGTTTTGGACTGTTTTACTTCAAATTCGATTTTCGTTTTTGGGGATTAGGACTGACGAGACAGCAGAACAGCTTGAGTATGAATATGGAATCGTATGCCGTAGCCGGTATATTTGATCGTTTGGTGTTGCGGCGGCGAGTGTGCTGAAACTGTTTTGCAATTTGCACGACAGAGCAGGGTCGTTTTCCGTGTCGGCTGTGGAATATTGGCGGTCAAGAATTTATACTCGAGCTACTTTAAAATTCCCGAAGCTGCGGTAAACCTGCAACGCAGAACGTTAGGCAAGCGTAACAACGTGAAGCGGGCGAAGTCTATCGCCCATACCGGCTTCGGTATAACTTTGGAGGAAAAAATAATGGCAGAAAGAATGTATGAATTTACGTGGGATATAATTGGCGACCTTGAGGCAGGTCGTCCTAATCTCGGTGAGAATGTTAATTTGGTCTTGTATCGTCTGATGCAATACACATTTCGCGATGTGGCTGAGCAACGTTTTGGTACGGAAGTTTGCAACTCGTTGTTTTATGACGCGGGCAAGTTAGCGGGGATGTTCTTTTTTGAGAAATTTCTGAAGGAATTTGCGGAGTTACCGTTGAATGGCTTTGTTGCGGAGTTGCAGCGCGTGATGCGTGAGTTAGGGGTTGGTATATTGCGGATTGAGAAGGCTGATCCTGATGCGGGCATTTTTGTTTTGACGGTTTCGGAAGACCTTGACTGTTCGGGTTTGCCGGATATTGGGATTGAGGTTTGCAATTATGACGAGGGTTTTATCGCCGGAGTATTTTACAAATACACAGGTCAAGTCTTCCACGCAAAAGAGGTAGATTGCTGGGCTTCCGGCGACCGCACTTGCCGGTTTAAAGTCGATAGAACAAAAAGCTAAGAAAAAAACGCACAACTTTCAAAATACACCCAAGTCGCTTAAAAATTCAAAAAACTGAACACGCGACCATCTCACGCTGTCGCGATTGCGTGTTTAATTTCAGGAATTTAAACAGCTTAAGAGAGCTTCCAATTTAAAAACCAGCACGCAGACGACGCAGATTTTGAGGAGACATTCCCAACATCCCTAGAAAATCTGCGTTATCTGCGCGCTGATTTTTAAATCGCAACAATCGGTTACAGTTTACAAGATTTTAGGCACCGGTTTTTAGTTTGCGTATTTGTGCTGATAAGCGGGATTTTTTTCTGGCGGCGGCGTTTTTGTGGATTATTCGTTTGGCACTGGCTTGATCTAACGCTTTGGTCGCCACTCTAAACAAACGCTCGGCTTCCTCAACATTGCCATCCTTGACCGCTTGTATTACGTTCTTGCAACGGTTGCGAACAAATGAACGTCTTGAACGATTTCTCTCTCGCAAAACGATATTTTGGCGGAGACGCTTTTTAGCACTTTTAATATTTGGCATACTTTAATTTTACCCTTTCTTAATTATCTTGTTTTGATCTTTATGTCTTGATCCTTTTAAACTGTTCACACTTTAAATTTGGCGAACCTCTCTTTAAAATACGTTTTACATATACCGTAGCCGGTAGGGCGATAGGCTTCGCCCTTGAACAACCGCTTCATGTTGTTGCGCTTGCGTGTTCAGCTTCAGGAATTTTAAAACAGCTTCAGTACAACTCCCAAAATCTACCGTCAATTTTTAACGGTAATGTCAATTTTTTGTGTCGGCTAGACTTTAACACCAACACAACCGCAGCCCAAACAAACTGCAACCAATGACACCAAACAGCGAAAATCGAAAAATAATTGAGCCGAAAACTACTTGCCCTCAACGAGATAAGTTGTTTTGGCTCTTTTGCGATTCTGCTATTCACTCGAAAATTCTTTTTGACCCGAATCCCAAGATCGCTAAATCTTACGTTTTTGCGTGACTTTGTCTAGTAGCTCCCCCAAATCGCGGTAAGAAAAATCTATCGCCGCCAACCTGTGTCCGTATTCTTCCGCCTTGTCATAATCCTCCAGCGCAAACGCCAACTTCGCAACTAAATATAAACTTTTCTTCCTGTTCTCGTCCGTCTCTGCCAACAATTCAACCGATTCTTGATAATGTTCCATTGCCAATTTGTATTGCTTGATCTGCTGAAAACATTGACCAATTGCCAACACGCATTCGCCTTTCCTTGACGAATCCGATTTAGCGTTCTGAAATTCCGCAATCGCCTCGCGAAACTCGCCCTGCTTCTGCAACATCAGCCCATACTCAAAATGATAACCCGCATGATTCGGATGACATTTTATCCTGTGCCGCACCAACTCAATATTCTTTTTGTCAAATTCGCCCTTAACACGATAAAACTCATTTTTGACAGATTCGCCCTTGCTCTTCGCAAACTCGTCTTTCAACTTGATCACTTCAGCATGTAACCTTTGCTTCTGCGCGTCAAGCAACCGCTCAATCATTTCGGCACTTTGATTAGAAATTTCGACAGCTTGCCGATAATATTCTTCGGATTTGGCGTAATTTACATTTTGGTAATAATGCTCGGCAAGATCAACGTAGTTCGCCAAATCGTTTGGATTCTTTTTTATTCGGCGTTCAACTTGCTCAATATAAGTCAACGTTCGTCCCATTGCGTCTTCGTTTTCGGCGACAACATTTTGATTTTGAACCGTTTCGCGTATTTTATTTGCATTTCCGCTTGCGTATTGACCTTTGTGAATTGTTTTTTCAATTGTGATGTCTTTTTGCATTTTTGCGGCGTCCATGTCGTTTGGTTTCGCTTTTAAAATCCGCATCACACAAACCAACGCGCCGTCAAAATCCGCATTTTCTCGAAGTGCCTTTGCACAAATCTTATTCGCTTCAACATTGCTCGGCTCCGAATCGACCGCTGCCTTGTAAAACTCCACCGCCGAATCATGATAGCCTAACACTTCACACGCTCCGCCCGAAGAAAGCAAAGCGTTGACATTCCAAGGATTAGATTGCAGTGATTCGACTCCGGATTTTAAGATCGCTTCAGCTTTTTTTTCGGTGCTAGCTTCTTTTTTACCGCTTAGAAATCCGCCGAGAATACTTTTCTTCTTTTTTTCGCCGTATTTTCTGCGCAAATTGTCAAGAAACGATTTCAAATAAATAATGTTGCCCGAATCACGCAAAAAACACTCACGAAACATATCGTTAGCGTAGTCGTAATTTTGGTTCATCATTTGTTTGTTGCCGTTCGTGTAGAGTCTTTGCAATCTTTCGCGTTCCTCTGGAGAAATTGTCGATTCACTACTCATGTTTTGAAAAATTTTTTGAGTTATATTCTTGCCTAAATAATAAGGGAAACATCACCTTCATTGAAAACCACCCGAAACCCACAATGCAAAATGAACGGAAAGTTTACTTTGCTTTTTTTATCATGTCAATAGGTGAACAACCACACAAAGGGGGACTTTACGAAATAGAATGTTTAGTTACACTCAAGCTGTTTTGAAATTCCAGAAGCCGGACACGCAATCGCAACAACGTGAAGCGGTTGTTCAAGGGCGAAGCCTATCGCCCATACCGGCTTCGGTATAAACCTATTATCCATACCGATTGCGGTATACTTATCGCACTATGAAATTCGGTTTTTATTTTTTTTAACAGGATTTACAGGATGGCAGGATAGACAGGATTTTTTTGTATCCTGACAATCCTGTAATTATGTTATCCTGTCTTAAAAAGATAAATTTCATAGTAGCTGCGGTACATAAATTTTTCTGAGACGTGTTTGTATATCAATCGTTATTATGGTTTTTGCCTGTGCTTGGGCTAGTGGTGTTGATTCATTTGATCAACATGTTTCGCCATCGTCGGGTGGAGTGGGCGGCGATGGAGTTTTTGCTTGCGAGTTACAAACGTAGCCGTACACGAATTCTCATGCAACAATTGCTTCTAATGTTGTTGCGAATGTTTGTGATAGCGGCGGCGGTTTTCATGCTGGCGCAACCGAAATTTGATGGAATTTTCGGCGATCTATTCGGGGGCAAACCTACGCATCATATTATTTTGCTCGACGACTCTTTCTCAATGAACGACCGAAATACAACTCAAGGCGGCGGAATTATATTTGACGACGCAATCGGCGTAATTAGAAAAATCATAGACAACACGGCAAAACAAGGCAATAACGATAAATTGAGTCTGATTCGTTTGTCCAAAACAAACTCCGCCGGAAACAGCAACGCTCCCGATTTTGACGAAATAATTTTGAACGAAGAGGGAATACAAAATGTACGCGAATTTATAAAGTCGTTGTATCCGTCGCAAGGTGCATTTGAACCGGCTGACATGTTCGATTACGCCGCAACCTCCGTCCGGCAATCCGCCGCAAGATGTAAACCTGTTGTCTATTTTATTTCGGATTTTCGTATTGCGAATTGGCAGAATCACACTGAGATTTTGAAAAAGGTTGACGCGATACATTCTCTCGGAAGCACGGTGCGAATGATTCGGGCAATCGATGAAGAACGTGCAAATCTCGGAATTGAATCAATGCAGCTTGTTGATGGGATTTTGGCGGCGGATGTTGAGATGCTTGTTGATGCGGGGATTGTGAATCATTGGCACGAGGATGCGGACAACGTTCATGTATCGGTTTTGGTTGACGGTATTGCGCAAACCGGCGTAACAATTCCGCAGATCAAGGCTGGCGAATCGCTCAATCCGCCGTTACGGTTTCCGGTACGATTTCCTGACGCAGGAACGCATCGTGTTGAGATAAGTTTGCAGCCTGACGCGATTGTTGATGACAATAGCAGAATGCTTGTTGCGAATGTTCAGGCGGCGATTGAAATTTTGCTTATCGCACCTGAACGCCGAACGGGAACATTTGATCCCGCGCAATTTGTCCGTTTTGCCCTTGCCCCATCAAGCATAAAATCGGGTATCCGAACCAGAACCGAATCGCCAACATTTCTCGCCGCCAACCCGCTAAAACAATTCAACGCAATCTTCCTACTTGAAGCCGTACCACTCGAACAAACCGCCGTAAAAGCTCTCGAAGAATACATCTCTAAAGGCGGCGGTGTTGCTATTTTCGTCGGTGAAAATTCCAATCTCGATTTCATTAAAACAACTCTTTACAACGACGGCAAAGGAATTTTTCCTTTTACGCCAATTGCCGTCTCGCAACTCGAACCGGATTTGCTCACAAATAAACCTGACATAAATATTGTCGGCAATCATCAGGTTTTTAGGTTATTTAGTGAAGGCGACAGTCCGTTTCTTGCCGGAGTGAAAATTGAAAAGTACTTGGCAGTTTCGCAACCCAAAAATCAAAAAATTGAAAACATAACTGTACTCGCCAACCTGCGAAACGGACAACCATTGGTCGTTGAAAAAAATTTCGGTAACGGAAAAGTTATTACGTTTTTGACATCGGTTGCGCCTGTTTGGAATAATTGGGGCAAGGGCAATCCGAGTTTTGTTGTCGTCATGCTTGAGTTAGCCGCTTCGCTTGCGAACACAAAAAAACAAACAACCCAATTAATTGTCGGCAACACTATTCCGATTACTGTTGACTCGTCGATATTTGAACCCAAAGCGGAAATAAACACGCCGCCAAGAGAAAGCATTTCGGAAGGTTCTGTTGCGAAACTTGACCTGATAAACGGCGAAGGCGGAATAGCCAAAGGAACTTTTGCCAACACCGATACGGCAGGATTTTACGAAATAAAATTAAAACAACATTCGGAAACAACAGAAAAAAATATCGAGTTGTATGCGGTCAATGTGTTAGCGAAAGAGGGCGAAACGGGTTTAGCGGATTTATCGGAGTTAGCGGGTTACATGCGGTCGGTGAATGCGTCGCTTGAGAGTGCGGCGGGATTTTCGACATCTTTTGAATTCGTGAACAACACCTCATGGAGCGATATATTTTTGTACATCTTGATAATATTCTTGATGGCAGAAACTTTCCTAGCAGGACGCATCATACCGCCAAGCAAAAAAAATATAACGTAGAGAATTTTACTGTTCTTTTGTCCAATTTTTAAAGGGACACAAAGGACAAAGTAATAGTTCACGTAATATCATTAAAGAAATTTTCTAAGATCATAATCATTGCGTAAACGATTATTTTGTCCTTTGTGTCCCTTATGTCCTTTCTGTCCCTCAATAAAAACACACACCGCGCACGCCTATAAAATGTAACCTCCCTCTTGAAGAGAATTGCGGAAATGCTAAGATAACGACGAGTAGAGACTGGGTAAGTTGTCAAAGATAATTTAATTCTGTTGACAAGACACAAGACCGAACCTGAATCAACTATTACATAAATGATGAATGAATTGACACCGATTTTTGATGTTGACGGGGAATTATTTTCGTCGGCGCGGTTTATTTGGTTTTTGTTGCGTTATGATTTGTTAGTTGTCAAGACGATGCGGGAAATAGGCGGCGTGAAAAAGCAACTCGATTCGATTGCGGAAAATTTTGAACACAAACTCCAACGCTCTTTGCCCCGACCTGAAATCATAACCGGCAATGACGAAATTAAAACGGTTGACATTTTTCAAGTCAGCGAACCCGACGACGACCAACTTTACAAAAGACTAAAACAACTTGAAGCCGCCGCCGTAAACGTTAATTGGTATCAAAAAACGGGTGTTGCAAAAATAAATATTCCCGAATTGCTTGAGAATTGTTGTAACGAAAAATCAATTGGCGAATCTTATTCTACTGAATCTGTACCGGTTGCGGTATCGATTTTACGGTTGAATGTTGTCGGGCAAGGCGGCGGGAAGTTTTCGGTTATTTTTCAAGGCGAAAATTTATACGGGTTCAAGAAGGGTTGGTTTGGAATCGGGGGCGATGGAATTATTTTATACTCAAGTTGCTCTAAAATTCCCGAAACTGAACACGCAAACGCAACAACATGGAGCGATTGTTCGGGAGCGAAGCCTACCGCCAATACCGGCTTTGTTATGGAAATATTTCGGGTGAACACGAATATTTTTTACGAGATATTAAAT
>JAIRWK010000392.1 GCA_031268995.1 Planctomycetaceae bacterium | reverse complement strand
ATCAAGGGTTTCATAACATAGACACAAAAAATATTTTTGTGTCAAAATATAACAAAGTTAATAAGTTTTGTTATAACCCATTTTAATACAAATAATTATAAAATTTGCAAAAGTTCAGTTAAATTTGTCCGGCGGAACGGGAGTTGTCTTCAATCAATCTTACAGCGAATTGTGGGCGAAGCATTGGATTAAGGTTGTCGGAAGCGGTCCGGCAAGACATTTGGAAGCGAAAAGTTGGGGCGCGTCGGCGAGTCGGATTTACCCGTTCATCACAACCGAACACGAAGGAATTAACCTCAAAGAAAAAGACTTCACGGCATTCCAAAAAGTTGTCGAATGGATCGACATCAACGCACCGTATTACCCCGACTACGCGACATCTTATTACGATAATCCTTACGGACGTTGCCCGTTGACCGTGCAGGAAATCAGACAACTAGAAAAATTGACCGGACAAAAAATATTCGTCAAAAGCGACATCAGATACTATACCGTAGCCGGTAAGGCGATAGGCTTCGCCCCTGAACAACCGCCTCACGTTGTTACGCTTGCGTGTCCAGCTCCATGAATTTTAAAACAGCTTGAGTATACAACATCCCAACCTACATTGACGAAAAAGAACAACTAAATCCCCGCGACGCAACCTTCTTGAAAGCGTTCACAAGCATAAATTTTGACGAACCGGATAAAAGTATTGTGTTGTGCGGCGTGGTTGCTGAAACGGATAAAGCGGAAGCGTTAAAAATTATCCAAAAAGGCAAAGAACGAATCCAACTCAACGGACGAAACGAATCAGAAGGATTCAAATATTGTGAAATCGACGCTTGGCGAGAAACAAAATACCAACAAAGCCGAATCCGCGAATCCGAATTCCGTAAAGCCATCACAAACGGACAAAAAATCTACGACCCACAATAAGGAATTTTTAGAAATTAATTTTATTTCCCATTCGGTCGATTTCTATCGACTGACAATCGACCGAGTTTGAATAAAATTAATTTTAGAATACCCAATAAGAACCGAATAGAATTGAGGACAAAAATATTTGGTTGAAAGTCTTTTGTCCCTAACGGCGCAGATATCGATATTTCGCGTTAAAGAATAGGGGGAATTTATAGCGTGTGGTCGGATTATTTTTTGAGATTTTTGTCGAATAGTTTTTCTTTGTTGGTGATGGCGGTGCGCATTTTTTGTTCGATGGATTTCAGGTGGTCGTATTTTTCTTGTTGGAGTTTGTCGCGGTTGTGGGGTGGGACGTTGTTGGGGTCTTCGCCTCTTGGGGTTGTTGCAAGGGAAATTTTGCCCGTCTCGATAATATTTAACGCTTCCTTGTACTCCGCCGAATCTTTTGCAAGTTTTGCCAAACATACGCTGGCTTCTGGACGTGTAAACGAAATGTCCCAATCCAAACCAACTTGCCCGTCCGAATTGCCGCTACGAAATTTGTTTTTGTAACCGCAAAGCTCCGCAAGACGATTTAATTGCGCATCCGAAAGCGGACAACGCCCAAATCGATTGTTAGGAAATGAAGTCAAATACGTTGGGTAATACGGCGCATTCAAATCAATCCACATCAACACCCGCGAAACCATCTCCGAATTCGTCCGACCATCAACGTATATCCCAAGCTCGCGCCGCTTCGCATCAATCGCCGCGTCAGAATGCCCGTTGAGCAACACCTCCGCCAGCTTGCTTCGCGTCGAACCCCAAGAATACGGCTTCAACTTGACATGAGGTCCCGCACCTACTACCTTGATTAAATCCTTCTTGTAAATGTCAACATAAGATGTGTTGAAGATCGTGTTCAAATCGCCGGCAAAATTCGGTTTCTTCGTGTTGCCATCAATCTTGCCGTAATCATGGCATTGCACGCAATATTTATCAAATACCGGTTCTTGTACTTCCTTGACGTAACTGAAAAGTCGCGGCTCGCCAAACCAACCATTCATTTTATTTGCCGGTTTGGTCAACGCCTTCGGTGTCTTCGTAAGCGGCGGAAACGTCGAAAGCCTATCCTCATGACAACCAACACAACCATTAGTTTCACCCGGACGAACAATCACACCGCTTCGCATCGTTTGAATCATTCGACCTTGCCCATCCAACAATTGAAAATATACAAACACATCCGCCGGAACCGTAAAATACACGCTACCGTCATCCTCAACTGGAACCGTTCCAATCACTCGCTTGTTGATGAACTCGTACCAATTCATGCCCGGTGCCTGTTCGCCATGCCCGTTGTGCCAACCTTTGGAAGACCACGTCCGCTTCTCCGGCGACTCCACAACACGCAAAAATTTAACACTGCCTTTTTTGACTTCCGCCATCCCAAGCCCCTCGTAAACATTCGTAACATAAAAATTGCCCGTCGTCTGTTTGTAATCAGCGTTTTGTGTATAAACGGGCGGGGCAACCGTCGCAGCTATCGGCATCGGATCAAAACATCCGGCAACACTCTTGTCCTCAAATACAAGTTGCATCGTGCCGTCGCGACCAAGCAAATAAATTCCCATCTTTTCGCCTTGTCCCGTCATGCCCGACGCAAGAAACCACTTGTCTGAAAGCGGAAACGGGTCTTCAAATTTCGGTCTGACTTTCGTGAAACTGTCATAACGCCTAACCTCGTTGAAAGTCTCTTCGTTGCCCGCATCAACTAGATTCATTGCCGATTGAGGCCACGTTTGCAACACCGCTTGCTTACCGTCAATTCCTTTTTGCCGGTCAACCAACGCAATCGCCCCCCAAGGACGATCATGAGTTGATGTAAAAGTTGCGATGAAGACAGACGAACTGTTCGGCAAAACACGCGCGTCAATTACGCCGCCGGGGGACGCTGTGTTGTTACCCCAAAAAATCGCGTGATTGAAACCGTCGCTTGTTGTGATCCACAATCCTTGCGCGTCACCGAAATTGCGGTCAACATATTCCCACCGGTCGTAAATTATCCGACCATCCGCCGCCAACGAAGCATGTCCCTCAAACAAAGTACTTTTGCCAATCTGTTGAATATTTGACCCGTCGCCGTTCATTTTGTATAGGTTGCACATGATGTGCCTATTGCACATACAATATTTCGGCTCGCGCGTCGCCGAAAACACAACCTCGCCAGTCGGCAAATAAATCGGATCGATATCACTTACTCCGCTTAGAAATGTTAGTTGTTTAATTGGAAGGTCGGACAAATCGGTTTCGGGCGTGATGGTAATTGTTTCTTGTCCGCGTTTCAAAAAATCAAGTAGCAGCAATTCATAAATATGATAATCGTCCGCCTTGTCCCGCCGAATCGATACGAGCAATTTTGTTGCGTCGAACGACAAACACGGGTCGCGAATAATTCCCGCCGGAATATTGACCAGAACAGTTACCGAATCATCCTTCGGATTCCAAATTCGCAACGAACTGCCTCCGCGAAAACTTCCCTCGTTTATTTCGCCTTTTTGAAATATTGTTGCGGAGTTGTGGTGATCGGGGCGGTATTGTTCGCGTGTTACGTACAAGATCGGATGTTGGTTAAGCAACTGATTTTTTCGCACAGCGTCAACCTTCGCTTGGGCATCAGATTCACGTTTTGCGGCGGAGTCTTGCAAGAATTTTTTGCGTTTGTCCGTTTTCGCAAAATCTATCTTGCCATCAGCAGAAAAAAAATCCATCCGAATATGCGCCCACGCACCAACCTCCAAATCCACCACCCGCAAAATATACGCTTTATCTTGAATACCGCTAATGTCCCAAGTGATATATTCGAGTTTTTGTGAATTTTGTCCTTGTGCCTTGCGTACAGGTTCGCCAATATCGCCGTTGTCCAGAACTGGGCAAAGACCAACATAAGTTTTGTCCCGCTTGCCGCCGCCAACCCGAAGATGAACTTTATTACCTTGCAAAATAAATACGGGAGATTCAAGAATACAAATGGTGTCGTCTGCTGGCGCGGCGTTTTTGGCTGATTCCAATGTTGTGAGGTAGGATTTGCCATTTTTTTCGTAGGGAATTTTTTCGCTGTGAAATTCAAATTCACGGTTGCCAATCGGCTTAGAATTTTCCCCCTCAACAATACGCCAACCCTCCCGAACAAAATCGCCTGACTCAAAATCAAACGTTACACGACTAGGTACTTCAAACACGGCAAACACAACCGTTGCCATAAACGGAAACAATACACTTAACGTTACAATAATCTTCAAAACCAAACGCATAACAAAATCCCCTTTAACTCAATATTAAGCCAATCGGACAAAAAATCGATAGGGTTATTTTGAACAAATTGGCTGTGTGGAATTTCCAAAAACCTAATTTTCACCTAATTTTTTTACAAAGAGAGCACTGTCCCTTTTGTCCTTCATGTCCCTTGCGTCCCTTATCGTCAATAGCCAGACACAACGACACGTATTTTTTGGAGAGAAAAAGGGAGCGGGGCTATAAGCCGGGTTCTGTAATTTGGTCAATAAAATTGATCAAACTGGTGATCATTTATCTGGAATATCGGTTACCTGATATTCTCAAGCGGTCTGCCCAGACTTTATCGGGTCGGACACCCTGAGTCTTTATTTGACCTTGCACCTGATGGGGTTTGCCTTACCGATTTGGTTACCCGAATCGTGGTGAGCTTTTACCTCGCCTTTTCACCCTTACCCAGCGAGCTGGGCGGTATATTTTCTGTGGCACTTTCCCGAACCTTACGGTTGGCGGATGTTATCCGTCATCGTGTCCGATGGAGCCCGGACTTTCCTCCATTCAAAAAATGAACAGCGATCACCCGCCCCACTCCCCAAAAACGAGGAAGGAAAGAATTGTACCAAACACCGCCAATAACACAACAAACATTTAAACCACCTCGTCCCGCTTGCCCCAAAAAATCATCAGAAGTCGGTGAAATTTTGGTCTCACGTGTTTTTTAAGGAACAGGAGGGACAAAAGACTTTCAACCAAATAGGAATTTCTAAACCATTTTTAAAAATCAGCGAGCAGACGACGCAGATTTGGGAGAGATATTCGCAAGATCAGAAAGTAGAATCTGATCTGCGATTATCCTTAACAAATCTGCGTTATCTGCGTGCTGATTCCCTCTGGATTATTAGTTTGTTTTTAACTCAAACTTGAACGAGTTTTTGTCGCCTTTCTCGACTTTTACGGGTGTGATGTCGCTTGTTTTGGTGTCGTTGTATTTTTGTGGGACGATGTATGTTGTTACGGGTTCTTTACCGGCTTGGGATTCTTCGAAGGTTGTTTCTTTGACGGTAATTTTGTAAAACGTTACGTTGTATTCCCCCGCCAAGACTCCACTGCCAAGCGGTGCGCCGCCTGTTGTTAGGGTGAATTTACCTGATTTGTCGGTCATGCCGCCAGCGGACATTTGTTGTGTTTCCGATGTGGTTGAGTTGGGGGCAAATGTTACCTGAACTCCGTCTATCGGCGAACCGTCAATAAGAACGATTCCTTCAACGTAAGTTGTCCCGTATGGATTGGATTGTCCGCAACCGACAAGACAAATTAACAAGACAATATACTCAAGCCGTTTTAAAATTCCTGAAACTGCGGTAAACCTGCAACGCAGAGCGTTAGGTAAACGCAACAACGTGAAGCGGTTGTTTAGGGACAAAGCCCATAGGTATTAAGTCAAGGGGTTAAGTCATTTGCAATCCAATGGTTATCGTTTGTTTGCGATATTCGTTTTCATTCATGTTACCAACGAAATTGCCCCAACTTTGTCCGTGATTTGTTATGGATTCGCCCTATTTGCCCTATTTTGCTCTAATATTTTCCGATAAACTTGCAAATAGCCACACATCAACTGACGTTTTGTTGAAACAACTATTTGAAAATTAAAAACTTAAACCCTTAACTTAATACCTATGGGGGCAAAGCCTACCGCTCATATTGGCTACGGTATAATCGGTATATCTTTTCTAGACTCTTCCCCCCTACTCTTGATTTTTTTTTGGACTGGGGTACATTCCTGACCATGCACGAGACAACTGTAGCCGTAATCGACTCGAAAGTGCTGTTCAAAGTGTTCGGTCCCAGTGACGAAAATCTACGACAAATCCGTCGGTCATTGGGAATAAAAATTACACTCGACGCAGATAAAATCATTATTCGCGGTACACCAGACGAAACTCGACAAGGTGCCGCATTACTCGAACAACTGCAAAAAACAGCCCTTCACAATAAATCCATCAACTCCGACGATATTTTACGAGCGATCTCCGAAATCAAACAGGATAAAAAATTGACAAATGCCAAACCTATCGAGGTATTCGGCAACAAACAGGTACGCCCAAAAACCGCAGGTCAAGCTCTTTATGCTGAAGAATTACGCCGCCGCGAAATCGTCTTTTGTGTCGGTCCCGCCGGGACTGGTAAAACCTATCTCGCTGTTGCAAAATCTGTTGAATCTCTTAAAAATGATCTCGTCAAGAAAATTGTACTGGTGAGACCCGCCGTAGAAGCAGGCGAAAGATTGGGATTTCTGCCCGGTGACTTGCAAACAAAAATTACCCCCTATCTGCGACCATTGCTAGATGCTCTTGCGGATATGCTTGAACGCGACTTGTTGCAACGATACATGGAAGAAGACAAAATTGAAGTCATCCCATTAGCATACATGCGAGGACGAACACTAAATAACGCCGCAATAATCCTCGACGAAGCACAAAATACCACCACCGCACAAATGAAAATGTTCCTGACAAGAATGGGTGAATCGTCAACCATCACAGTTTGCGGAGATACAACACAAATCGATTTACCCGAAAACCAAAAAAGCGGACTAATGGATGCCTTGCACCGACTAAAACATATAAACGAAATCGCTCTCGTTAAACTCAATAAATCTGACATCGTAAGACACCATCTAGTACAAAAAATCGTAGACGCATACGAATAAAAACAGTCAATACCTAACCAGTAAGGCAATAGGCTTCGCCCTTGAACAACCGCTTCACGTTGTTGCGCTTGCGTGTTCAGCTTCAGGAATTTTAAAGTAGCTTCAGTAGTACGTATCCGTGTTCAGCTCACAGAATTTCAAAGTAGCTTTAGCATAGTTTCAGTGTAGAAAACCAACCTGTCCAAAATCCTAACACAATTTAGAATTTTATGAAAACACAGAAGATTAAACGTTTGCCTTTGGGCAATTCCGATTTTAGAAGTATTCGGACGGAAAATTATTTTTATGTTGACAAAACGCGATATATTGAGTTACTTGAGAATGAACACAATAAAAATCAACTTTTTATCCGTCCTCGTCGTTTCGGCAAGAGTCTATTTCTGTCAACGCTTTCGTATTATTACGATGTCAATTTTGCAAACGAATTTGAACAACTATTCGGCGACTTATACATCGG
>JAIRWK010000374.1 GCA_031268995.1 Planctomycetaceae bacterium | reverse complement strand
CGACCGTCAATTTGGGCGGTTTACCGCCTTTTTGATGCAAAACATCGTATTCCCTTTGAAGAATCGACAACATTTTTTTAAACGTGTCGGGGCTTACTCCGTGTAACCGTTTAAAAAGAACCGTTTGGGCATCGCCCGTCTTATTTTTATTTTCCATGACCTCATTATAGCGTTTTAAGGTTCTTAAACAAGTCTATTAGTAAATTCTTGCGAAAAATACATCTTGAATTGAAAAAAAACTTTAGCCTTTCGGATTTCTCGATACTTGTACAAGAATCGAAAAAATGGGCAAACAAAAAACTAATTGATATCAAACCAATCCAGGTTTTCACTTCAATTATTGAAGCAGCAATATTTCCGGCGGCGAAAGTACTTGATCCAGAACTTATGACTAAGACTTATGATGAGATTCTCGTATTTGTTCGTTCTGACGAATTTAATGCTACTGAAAGAGAGAAAGAGGAAATCATCAAACAACTCGAAATATTCTATAAACGTATTCATGATTTTGAACTGGAGTTGTACGGCAGGACGCTTGACGACAAGGTTTTTAATTGGAATGATTTTCGCGGTAAATATGTTCTGGTCAATTTTACTGCCTCATGGTGCGGTCCTTGTAAACGTGAAATCCCATTTATCCTTGAAGCCTACGAAAAATATCACGATAAAGGTTTTGAGGTAATTTCAGTTTACGTTTGGGATAAATTAGAGGACAGTAAAAAAGCTGTTGAAGAAGAAAAATTACCTTGGATTATCCTTTCGGAAGAATTGACTGAAAAAGCAGACTTGCCAAAACAAGGTACAGTGTACGGAATTCAGGGCGTGCCAACTGTATTACTTGTTGACAAAGGAGGAAAAATAATTTCCACTGATATTCGCGGCGCAAAGCTCGACGAAACACTCAGCAAATTATTTGACGAAAAAAACGATAAATAAATGTAAGAAATTTTTTGATTGCTTCATTAGTCTTGTCCGATTTGTTGCCTTTGTGGTAAAAAAATCAGTACGCAGGCGGCGCAGATTCTAAAGATGGTCGCGGATTGGATTTCTTTTTCTGATCTTGCGAATATCCTCCCAAATCTGCGTTGTCTGCGTCTGATTTTAAATGTACATTGCAACTCGCTGATGACGGTTTTTTGTGGTTATTCGTAATATCAAAAAAACCTCTCTTGAACGGAATTGTAATAATTGTTATTCTCCGCATCGACAGCGACGGTTATTCCGTGTTTATGTTGTCGTGTATGTTTTTAAATTGGCGAAATTCATGATCAGATAGGAAAAGCGGATATATACCTTAGCCGGTAGGGCGATAGGCTTCGCCCTTGAGCAATCGTTTCACGTTGTTGCGCTTGCGTGTTCCGCTTCAGGAATTTCAAAATAGCTTGAGTATAAAAATGGAATTTTTGAAACGAATATTGGTAAAGATGTTTCGTATGTTTGCAATTGACGGGAACGGGGTTGATGAATTAAATCAAATGCGCCGGTATCGTAAAAATTTGCATTTGGAATCTCTTGAATCACGTGAGTTGCTTTCGGGTGTTTCGTTGTTGGCAGAGTTTGGCGGGTATGCTTCGACATTCGGCGAAACAGAAGTCCGCTTTGAATTCCAAAGTAATAACGATAACGCGCAAAAGTTGGACATTACTCTAAACAGTTTGCAAGCCGGATTTGATCCGTCGGCGTTAAGGTTGCAAACGTCTAGCGGTGCGGTTGTTAGTTTGACAAACGTATTCAATACTACAACCCAAAGCGGCGGCTCCGCGTTTCTTGCCAAAGGAAATTATTCGATTTTTTTCAAAGCGGATACTGGTGCGGGCAATTTCGATTTGAAGATTTCGTTTGTTGAAGCTACACCTGTTCCTGATGTGTCGGCAATGAGCATTATTGCCGCTGCCGCCGTGTCGCAACAAAAATCAGGTTGGGACATCCGGCGTGAATATTTCAACGCCGCTCTTTATAGCATCGCGCCCGAATACGGCATACATGCTTTCAACGGTGGAAAAGTTATAGACCTATTCCCCGAAGCCGACATTAATAAAGACGGAAAACTCAATGATTTAGATGTACAATTGGTTGACGCACTTATAAACAATGGCGATACAAATACGCAGTTACAAATTGCCAAACCAAGCACTCCAATTATAAATCCTGATCAAACACCGCCGATAATTAGCGCAACATTAAATATTCCGCCCCAAAATGGTTTAACACCCAGCCCAATAATAAACGGAAAAATCACCGACCAAACCGGAATCAAATCCGCCTTCTATAAAATAAATAATTCCGCCGAACAACAAATATTTTTGGCAAACGACGGTAGCTTCACAATTCTAAATAATAGCTCATTAGCCGAAGGAAAATATAATATCACAATTATTGTTACAGATAATTATGGTAACGTTGCAACTTCATCCGTTCCCGAATTTACCTACCGAAAACAAATCACAACTTTACCGCCTGCAACAATTTCAGACAACGGAAACGGCTCTATAACAATTAATACGGATTTCACGATTACAAAAATTGACGATAAAAATGTTGCTGCCAATGACCAAATTACTCTGCCGGATAACACGGGAATCATCACGGTTAAAAATAATAATATTACAATAAATGCGGGTTCAAAATATGATTATTTGGCGCAAAACGAAACAACTTATTTGACTTTGAATGTTAATCTGGTTGATGATTACGGTAAAACGTATGAATCAGAATTGGCTTTCACAATAATCGGAAAAAATGACGCGCCAAAACGAAAAAATGATGTAACAATAATTCAAAATATTAACGAAAATGACAAAGGTACAATTACTGTTACAGAAATTCTTGATCGTTGGAGTGATACCGATCTTAGTGATACGCTTTCGGTTGCAAGTAATGTTTCTTTGGGGTTGGTTGAGTATTCAGATGCCGGTTTGGATTCTATATTTGACGAGAATTTTCTTGAGGCGTTACTGTCGCGTGATCAAAACGGCGGCTTTATTTTTGACGCAACCGATCCGCGTTTTGCCCAGCTAGCGGAAAACGAAAAAATCGAAATTACGCTTAATTATAAAATTACCGATGGTATTGCACTCGTTGATGATAAGGCAAAATTTATTGTAACGGGAAAGCAAAGCGAAATAAAACTTGAAGCACGAGATAACAAAACCGAAATTAACGCCGGATACACGAATGACGAAAATACTATCAAAGAAGTCGATTTTGGTTTTCAATATGAAAATCCAGATGCAAAAAATGCGTTGTATCATTATGGAATTACGTTGAAAGATTCGCCAATTTACGCGAATTTGATCGCGAGCTTCGATGAAAATATGGGCAAATTCACAATTGATACATCAAAATTGATCGACCGCGATCAAGATGCAGATATTGCGGTTACGATTTCTATTTTGAATGGAGAAAATGTTGGAATTATATCGCAAGCTTTAACTGTCAAATTGACTGCTCTTTTGGTAATCGATAACAGCACAAATAACGATTATGATCCGACACACGAAATTATCGTAACAAAAAATGATATTCTCGATAAATTGAGCTTGCCCGGCTATGAAATTATAGATATTAAGGGTGTGGTTTATGTTGACGGGTTCGACGGGGTAAATGAATTTGCGGTAAATCCGTTTGCGGATAAGACAATCGGAATAGCAAAAATCGATAGCAACGGCGATCTCGTTTTTACTCCAGACAAAACGGCAGCAAAAAATTTAAGTGATGGGCAATGGATTAAAGTTAAGGTTGAGTTTTCGTTACAAAATATCCAAAATAATTCCAGCGAAAGAATATCGAGCGGTATAATTATCAAAATTACAGGAAAAAATGATGCGCCGATTTTGATTAAAACGCCTGATGTTTTAAACATAAATGATAATGAAATATTTGAAATAAATTGGCGTGAATATTTTGACGATTTTGATTTGTCGGATAACGCGCTTACACTTATTGCGATTAACGGTAAAACATTTGTGAATGAAACTATTACTGTTGATTCTGGTATATTTTATGTCGAAGACAGCAAATTGAAATTTTCACCAGCGGAAAAATTTGCGTCGCTTCAATCGGGAAAAATTGTAGAATTAGACAAATTTATTTTTACCGTTTCAGATGCTGCCTATAAAATTGTAAACGGCGAGTTTCAAATAAATATTGTCGGAACAAATAAAGCCCCAACAGCTCCGACACAAAATAAGACAATAAATAACGGCGAAAACGTAACTTTTGGACTCGGTGAAGTAACAGATCAAAACAAAGCAGATGAGCATAAAATTGATAAAATTGAAATTAAAATTTCAGAAAACGAATCAATTACTCTCGATAAAAGTGATACGGTTAATCTCGATAATGGAATCACGATTACGTTTGATGCGAACAATAAAACGGTAATGGTTGATACTTCCAAACGCAATAAGTTACCGACTGACGGCGAGTTTGAAAAAGTTGAGCTGATTGTTACGATTAGTGATGATTACAACGGAACTTGCACAACGATTTGGACAATGGAAATTGTAAACGAATCGCCGCAAATAGATAATTTTTTATACACTTATATTCACAAAACAAAAGGTAACGCGCAATATGAAATCAACTTAAAAGATTACATTGAAGATCAAAATATACCTGATCGAAATGAAAATTTACCGATTTGGTATAAAACTTCAGGGTTGAAAGTTGAAGTAGCGGACGACGAATTGAAAACTGTAATTGGCAAATCGATTACATTAAGTGAGGAAGGCATCCTGACATTTACTCCAACGGAAGAGTTGTTGAATTATCTTGAAACAAATCTCACGGAAGGCGAGATGATTGATATTAAGTTGACGTATCTTGTAACAGATAATTTGCTCAAAGATATTAGCGGTAATTTTGTTTCTTCCGAAGGTGAATTGACTTTAAAAATTTACGGCAAAAAATCCGCAATTATTGACATTGATGATGATTCAACTGTTAATCTTGCCGAAGCCGAACAATTTGGAAAAATTGAAATAACAAATCATATTGCAATTTCCGATCCTGATGGGCTTACAGACGATAACAAAACAATATACGACGTTAAAATTGATTATACTTCGATTGCAATTTCAGGTGGACAATCCGAAAAATTTGAGTCGCTTGATACTGCGTTATTGTTCACTATTGACGATGAAAATAATCTTGTATTTTCGGGCAATACCACCATATTTGAATCATTGAAAGTGCAAGAGGAATTAGTATTCAATTTGAATATCAACGTGTCCGATCAGTACGGAACTAAAACAACGCAAAACGTAAATTTCACAATAATCGGTAAAGGCGATTACGCAAATGTGAAAGTATTAACGGAAGAGTTGATCGTTTGCGGAAATAAACGTAACAATAATTCCGAATCGTTTGAGATAAATTTTGAGATTGACGATCCCGATGTCGGCGAGGGGCATACTTATTCGTTTGGCGGTTTGTTTAGCGGAAGTCAAAAAGTAGAATTACTAGACAACGTAATTGCGGTAAATGATCAAACCGGTAATATAACTTTTGACAACGACTTTTTTGTATCCGAATTTTTGACAAGTCTTACCTCTAACTCTGAATTTATAATTTCAATAATTATAAGCGGTAATGACGACAAACTGGAAACAAAAGTTAAATTGCCTCTAAAAATAAAATTTGCCCAAGCTCCAATAATTGACGAAATAACTCCTCTGAATATTGACGCAAATGAAAAAATTGAACGTGCAATCAATGTAATCGAAAACGGCGATAATGTGCCGCGAGAAAATGGAAATTATGAATACACGGATTTAAAGATCGCGGAATGCTGTAATTTATCTGAAGAGATTAAAGACAAAATTATCGCTTCAATTAGTGACGGGAAATTTACTTTTGATACGGACAAAATTTTTGAATACTTGAGCGTATACGAACAGGTAAATTTACAATTTACTTTCACAGTAAAGGATACGCTTTACAATGTTGAGTCCAGCGGTTCAATTATCGTTACAATAAATGGTATAAATGAAAAACCGGTATTCAATGACAATGCGGATGTTGCTGTAAATACACAAGCTACAACTGATAAAAATGATCTCGGAGTGAAAATTGATCTTGATAAATTATTTTCAGATGCTGATAAAAATGATCGGCATAAAATCGTTTCAATAAATAATTTTAATTTGACACAAGATTGGCAAACGATTGACGGCTTGGGACAATTCAAATATATCAATACCGACAATGACGGTTTTGGCGGCGAGCTTTGGTTTCGCGCGTTTGTTCCATCGGATGCCGACGAAAATAAACTTGCTGTGTTGAGTGCAAAACCGAATGAGTTGGAATTTGAAATAGTTGTCAAGGATGATTCTGAACAAGAAAACAACACGGAAACAGGTACACTCAAAATAATCGCAACCGGAATCAATGTTTCGCCGATTATCGAAGGAAATATCGACGAGATTATTAAAGTTTATGAGGATGTTGTTTCGCGTGATTATCGAGTCGATGAGTTTGTTACGGACAAAAATAAAGATGATGAGTTTATTTTTGATTCAATAAACGGAACAAAAATTTCTGACTTGTCCAATGATACAAATAATACGCAAACTATTACACTTGAAGATGGTGTGAAAATTATCATATCGCAGGACAGAAAATCATTCAAGATTGACGCAACTTCGCGGCATGAAAATCTTGAGCCGAATAAAATCGCGTTGAATAGTATTATTGTAACGGTATCTGATGATTCAGAAGCCGAAAACGCTGTTTCGTTGCCTCACTCGATCCAATTCCAAATTAACGGCGTAAACGATAAACCGCAAATGAACGATCAACACTTTGGCATAAATCCCCACGATTCCGAAATAATTCAAGACGATCAAATATACATCGGATTTATACCGCTTACCGATTCGGATACCGACACGAAAAATTATAATTACTCCATTTTGTGCGGCGAAAATGAAACCAATTTTCCAAAATTTACCGTACAAAAAGCAAATAACGGCGCAGCCCTTTATATTGCAAAAGATGATATTCCAGAACTCAACAACGGAGGCACAAGTTTTTATACATTCGCTGTAAATGCTGTTTGTAACAATAACGATAACGAATCCGTAACGGCGCAAATAACTGTTACATTTAGTGCGAATGATAAACCTGAAATTTCATTTGATGAGACTGCATTAAATATCACGGAAAATGAAACAGAAATCGTGAAGCGAGAAGTTACAATAACATTGAAAGAAGAAGATGATGATGATGATGATACGATTGAAAATTATTCGTACACTAATATTCGATTTGTTGAAGGTAAAATTTTAGACGGCGATAATTCACAATCAACAATTTATTCTTTGCCTCGCGGTGTAGAATTTGGTTTTGATAATAACAAATTTTATGTGAAACCCAACGGGAAATTTGATTTGCTTGGTGAAGGTGAGATTGCGGAATTGACTTTTGAGTTTACAGTTTTTGACAACGTAAATAACATTGGCAAAATAAGTAAAATTAACGTTACAATAAATGGTAAAAATTCCGCTCCGGTTGCAAACAACATAAAAACTGAAGTCGATATTCCAATCAATGATGAAACGGGTTATGGATTTAATATTGATGAATTGTTCACTGATGTTGATCGAAATGACACAATAAAGGGAATTTTAGTCAACGGGGAAAGTTTCGATTTTTTCAACAAACCCATCATAGATGTTTATCAAAATGAAATCAAATACGGAACATTAGAATACGAAACAAGCAGCAGATGCCTGATTTTCAAACCGGATGCCAACTCGCCAATTCGTGCGGGTGAAACGTATCTATTAAAATTTCAATTTACCGTAACTGATAAATTAAACGCAGAAGCAACCGGCGAAATCACAATCGGACTTCGCGGCGTAAATAAACCGCCGGTATTCAAGGAAAATGTTGTATTGAATACTAAAGAAAACGAGTTGCTAATAATTGAAGCTGAACAACTTGCAACAGACTCAAACGGCGATTTATTGAAAATTATTAAGGTTAAAGTTAGTGAAGAAATAATTGAAATTAGTGATAAAAATGAAATTATTACACTTGAATCCGGCGCAATTTTGACATTGACAAATAACGGACAACTAATTTATGACCCAACAACTCGCAATAAAAATTTGTCCCAAAACAGTAATGAAACCGAAGCGTTCAGTTTAATAATCGCTGACGAATACAAAACCGGTTCAAGTAATACAGATTGGAAAGACTTTAATATTACCGTCAACGGAGTCAACGACAAACCTGTTGCCAACAATCCAGAACAAATGGAATTTATCGGTAATTTTAAGGGCGAAGAGTTGAAAGTTAAATTGTCCGATTATTTCAGCGATCCTGATAACGATATATTGAGTTATGAGATTCCACAACTTGGCGACAATAAATTTATCGAAAAATGGAAGATTGAAGATATCGAAAATGAATCATATCTGATTATCAACTTTAAGCCGAATATTTATTCCGATGAAACGATATTTGAACCTGTTCAATCGAATTTGAAAATCAGAGATGATAATGGTGGCGAGATTGAAAAAACGTTTACCGTAAAATTACCGCCGACCGTTAAACTTGATATTACTGCCGACGAAAATATTGACGGCAGTTATAATGTAACGGTAACGGCTAAAGATTTGATCAATGAACTTGTGGGCTTTAATTACAGTGAAGGATTTACTTATATCAAGTTGTCAATTAACGTTGATCCTGAATTTTGTGAAATTATGGGCTTTGATTCTGCCGGTTTGGTCAAAAAATATAATTACGCGATTTCTGTAGAATTTACCGCAGATCAAATAATAGAATTAGAGAATCAGTCAGAATTTAATTTGGTCAAATTCAATATAAAAACAAAGAAAGCAGGAATAGCAGAATTTTCCATCGGTAACTTTATTGAGATTTTTCGTAACAATAAATTGATCGATCAATCACAAATTGCCTTTTCGCCTCTTGTTGTTGTAAACTAGCCTTCACAACGCCATGAGGCTTGAGAAAAAACGCAAAAATACCTGCTACAGAGTATCGCCCTCATTGAAGCAAAAGTAATATCGGATACAATGACACGCCCGCTTGTTTGAGCGGGAATGTTTCAGCTTGAGCATAATTCACATTACGCATCCACAAAAGATAAACAAAGGATATGTATACCGGCTTCGGTATAAAAAAACTTCCGTACAAAACCAGTTACGGTGTAACAACCACCACTACACCATGTCAACCCCATCAATACCATCCGACCCAAATTCCAATTCCAGCCAGAATCCCAGTCCCAATCTGTCGCAAATTTCAGCGACATCGTCTGCGCCAAATTTTGATCCGACCCAAAGCGTGATTGCAAACCAAAGTACCGTTACAATATTTTGCCCGCAATGCAATACACAACTCGCATCAACCAACGACAGATTATGCCGTAAATGCGGCAGAAATTTTTATGAACCTTGCCTTAGTTGTCAATCTCTTAACCCGTTTTGGTTGCGTCAATGCCGTGCGTGCGGAATTGATTTGCCGTCATTAAAACAACAACTGCTGGTAACATTGAACGGACAAAAACAACAAATTCTGAAATTTAGAGAAAGTTACGGACACGACAAAACGTTGCCCATTCTGAAATATATGTCAACTCTCACCCACCCTGAATTTTTACAATTCAGAGAATGGGCAAAAAGCATGACAGCACTCATTCAAAAAGAACGTAAAGAAATCCGCGCGTATGTCGAAAGCGTACGGACACAAGCTAACGCCGCAATGACCGCACAAAAATACGATAAAGTACAACAAATCCTCGAACAAGTACCACGCCAATTGCTCGACGATAATTTCAGAAAACAATATGTAGAAGCAGGTGAAATTCTGACCGAAGTCGATTCGCTTGTGCGTGAGATTCGCAACGCAATTGCCGCAAAACAATATAGCCAACTTTTAGCTTGCGTGCAACGTTATCTTGAGTTGAAAGCGAATGATCCCGAAGCGAAAAATTTGCAACAAAAGATCGAAAAATTGACGACTATTACAACTCGGCAAGGAATGAAATTACGCCGAATCCCGTCGGGTCGGTTTTACATGGGATCACACGATTCGGACGAATTTTTGCGCAACAACGAACATCCGCAACACCGCGTCTTGATCACGAAAAGTTTATTCGTCGGCGTTTATCCGGTTACGCAAAAAGATTTTTCCGAAATAATGGAATACAACCCAAGCGCGGCATCAGATAAAGAATTTTGTCCTGTGGACGGCGTAACATGGTACTCGGCAATTGAATTTTGCAATAAGTTGAGCGAGGCGGAATCGCTCCAACCTTTTTATCAATTGGACAAAGTAAAACGCAGAGCAAACGGCGGAATAGAATCGGCAGAAGTAACACAACTCAACGGCGACGGATTCAGGTTGTTATCGGAGGCGGAATGGGAATATGTTTGCCGCGCAGGGAGCATTATGCCTTGGTCGTTCGGCGATCAAGTCATGGACGTAAATGAACACGCATGGTTTTTTGATAACTCAGCTTCAGAAACA
This sequence comes from Planctomycetaceae bacterium, assembly GCA_031268995.1. GTDB lineage: Bacteria > Planctomycetota > Planctomycetia > Pirellulales > Thermoguttaceae > WRKP01. The sequence continues at coordinate 573 of JAIRWK010000374.1, read as the reverse complement.
CATCCCGTCGGCGAAAAAAAACCAAATGCGTGGGGAATTTTTGACATGCACGGTAACGTCATGGAATGGTGTTGCGATTGGTACGGCGAATTTTATTACCAAACTTGCCAAGACGAAATCGAAAACCCACAAGGACCAAACGACGGAACATCAAAAGTATTACGCGGCGGTGCATGGCAATTCGGCGCAGAAGCAACACGCAGCGCATACCGAAACAGTAGCTCACCCGACACCGTATCAACCGTCATCGGCTTCAGAATCTGCCGAAACGCACCAGACGATGGAATATAATTTTCATTTTTTTATCAAGAGAAATTGATTCTGTCTCCAAAATTATTTCTGTTTTGAGCGGAAGATTTTTACCGGACCAATCAAACCGGAAGGTATTAACGGCGAGTTGGCGTTGTAAGCGTTTTTAAATGTTGACCAGGTGATGCGTTGGTCTTCCGGTAACTTGGCGTCGCCGATTAAACGGTTGACCCAAAGATTCGCAACCTCAATTTGCAGAATGTTCTCGCCGTCTTGAATGTAGTCCGTTATCTCCAAGCGATACGGATTCGACCAACACGTTCC
>JAIRWK010000119.1 GCA_031268995.1 Planctomycetaceae bacterium | reverse complement strand
CATGTTACGCACTCTCAGTAGAAAGTGCCTGAATAATTTGTCAAAGAGCATTTTCCGTAGCCCCGCATGGGGCGAGATTATCAAACATTCAGCAACTAGACTTTGAACGCTTATCAATTGGTAATTTTAGGAACGCAGGCATCCCGCCTTCATGGGACGTTTTGTTATTGCGGGCGAGATGCCCGCGTTCCACAAAAGACCTCTGCGGGGCTAAAAAACGGTGAATATCTTGCTGGCTTTTCTACTGAGAGTGCGTAACACGAGTTAAAAATATTCGCGTTTTATTTGCGCGTTTTGCGTTGTAAAATCTTCCCCCTTCCTCCCCCCCCTTTTCGCGTGTCCGAGTCCCTTGTTGTAATTATTGTGAACTTGATCAAGAATTTGTCGAGTCAAATGCGCAAAATCTGGTTTTTCGATAATTTGACCGGCGCGGATCGCCGAAATTCCACCGTAGCTGGTATGGGCGGTAGGCTTTGCCCATAGCCGATTGCAAAATAGAACGCCAACACACTAACCCATAAAATAAACATGTTACCTAAAACTTTCCAAGTTTTCGTCTGCTCAATACTGCTTGTAACTATCTCCGTCTTCAGCACAACCTCGTGTAAACAAACGGCATTACCGCCAGAAAGCAATTCAACAAACACGGGACAAAAAACAGTTGACCAAAAAACAACCGAAAATGATACAACAAAAACCGAAATAACACCGTTGAAATCTCCCGCCTCCGACGAAAAAATATTGCCCGACACGAAATTGCCCAATAACCCCGAACCCAAACCGAACACAAATAATACACCAACAAACCCCACACCCTCAGAAAAAATTGAACCCAAAAACGAATTAGTTGACAGCCAACCCCCAAAAGAAAAAGTCACCGAAAAAAAAATCACCACAACTCCCCAATCCGATTCTGTTGATTTAGCTTCGCCGGTTGATACGGCATCGCCAATCAACTCGACATCGCCGGTTGAGCAAACTTCGCCGGTTGAGCAAACTTCACCGGTTGAGCAAACTTCGCCTGTTACACCTGAGCCGGTCGATTCTCAATCGGTAAAAATCAACCGAAATCGAATAAAATCAATTTTCAAAAATTCTCTTTTGTCAATGCTAATATTGCAAGACGACGAACCGAAAAAAACCGAACCAATAACTCCGCCAAATCCGGACAACACAAAAGCCGAACCAGAAAAAATCACAACGCCAACAACTCCCGCCGCCACACCGTCAAATCCCGACGTGTTCAACCAACCAGTTACCGCGTCAACTTCGCCGCCAACGACTACTCCGCCAACTTCGCCTCTTGTAAACACGCCCGAAAATCCACAACCAGCTACCGCGCCGAATTTGCCGCCAACCACTGTTCCGCCAACCTCGCCCCTTGTAAACACGCCCGAAAATCCGTCACCAGCTACCGCGCCGATTTTGCCGCCAATCTCGCCCCTTGTAAACACGCCTGAAAATCCGCAACCAGCTACCGCGCCTAATTTGCCGCCAACCACTGTTCCGCCAACCTCGCCTCTTGTAAACACGCCCGAAAATCCGCAACCAACTACCGCGCCAACTTCGCCGCCAACGACTATTTCGCCAACTCCGCCTCTTGTAAACACACCCGAAAATCCGCCACAATTGCCGCCCGCGACAGGTGCAGTGTTGCCGACGGAGGTTTTGGTTGATGTTGCGGGTCAAGATAATGATAAGAAGCGGTTGCGGTTTAATTTTAGGTACGCGCCTTGGAAAGATGTGATAAATTGGTTCGCGGAACAGGCGAATCTGTCGTTGCAAGTTGATAACGTTCCCACCGGAACACTTAACTTGACAGACAATAAATACTACTCGCCAACAGAAGCACTCGATATTTTGAACTCATACCTATTGTTCAGAGAATACACCATGATCAGAAAAGGTCAAACACTCTTCATCATCAACCTCGCCGACGGTATCCCGCCAATAATTCTCGATCCAATAACTCCAGAAGAATTGGATAATCGCGGAAAATATGAAATTTGCCGTTGCATCTTTCCGCTCGTCCAAACCACTCCGGATTTGATCCAATCCGAAATCGAAAAACTACTCGGTTCTCAGGGAAGTATAGTTATTTTGCCAACATCCCGACACATCGTCGTTACCGAAACCGGCGGAACTCTTCGGGCAATCCACAAAATAATACGCCAAATTGACGACATTGATACCGAACACGGTACAGGTTCAATACACGTTATCGAAATTACAAATTTGCCCGCCGAAGAAGCGTTGACATTTATGCGGCGGTTGCTCGGTATCGACGAATCAAATACAACCCTGCGAACCATAATCGATAACACCGGCTCAAAAATCCTCGCTTCCGGTCGAGGAGATATGATCGAACGCGCAAAAAATATGCTCAAAACAATCGATGAATCCTTCGGACTCGGCGATACATTCGAAAAACCACAATTCGATGCCTACAATACCGGTATCGCCGATCCGACAACCGTACTTCTCGTCTTGCAAACATTGCTCGCCGGCAAAACAGATGTCCGCCTCTCACTCGATGCCAAAACCGGCGGTATCGCCTTGCTCGGTCGCCCGTCCGAACACAAAATACTAAAAGAAGTTATACACCAAATGCAAATCAACGCACCCACAATAGAAGTTATCCCCTTGCAACGACTCAACCCAACCGCCGCCGTTGACGCGATAAAGAAATTTTTTGCTACGTCAACTCCGGCAAATGCGACCTCGCCATTTAACCCCGCCGCCATTGCCCCCGCCAATCCCAATAACCCACCCCCCAATAACCCCAACCAACCCATACCAAACCAACCAACCCCCAACCAACCCAATAATCCGGCAATCAACCGCGCTGCCGGAAGAGGCGCAAATCCGGCAAACCCCGCAAGAATAAACGCCGCAATCGATCAAGGCGTGCCAAACCCAACAGTTGAGGCGGATGTTAGAGGACGACGAATAATCGTTCGAGGAACATTGACACAAATTCGTGAAATCAAAACCTTGCTGGAAAAACTCGGCGAAGACCCCGAAACCTTAAGATCACAGAACTCATCAACGGTGAGAAACATAAATATCTCGCCTGCCGCATCCGCTCTTGTTTTGGAACAGCTTGAAGAATTGTGGTCTAAATTGGAACAGAATGAATTAAGAATAATTGCGCCTAACACCAACTTGCAACCAAAAAACACCGACGAATTGCGTAAAGAAAATAATATCCAAACACCGCCAAATAAAGAACAAAATAAAAACGAAATCGATAACTTGATCGATAGCACTCTCGAAAAAACACCAATAACGTACAAAAATTCAGAAACAGGAACAGATCAAAATATATTTGATCGAAATAATGTACAAAAATTCGCGGACAATTCAAACGGCTTAAAATTTCTTTTGCCCGTATTCTCAAAAGCAGACAATCCTATTTATACGGAAGCTACTTTAAAATTCCTGAAGCTGAACACGCAAGCGCAACAACGTGAAGCGGTTGTTCGGGGGCGAAGCCTACCGCCCATACTGGTGTCGGTATACCGCGAAGTCAAATATTCGGATTCCGATCCCGAACCAGTTACGAATACGAATCCAAACACGAGTCCAGATTCGGTAACGAATACAACGGCAGATTCCGGTGAAGTTGCGGAATTGAAACGGCAGGTTTCGGAGTTGCAGAGAAAACTCGACGCAATGATAGAATTACGGCAAATTGAATTGCAACAAACAGAAACAAATAAAACCACAAATAAAACCACAAATAAACCAAATAAACAAACAAATACAAACGAATCCAAAACCAATCCGCCAACAACTTCGCCTTCAAACAACGAACGTATTTTGACGGGCAATAGTTCGCCTTCGCCGATTACAATTGTGTCAGGTTCAAGCGGGTTGACGATTTCATCTGATGACGCGGCGGCGTTGAATCGGATTGAGGAATTGATTCGTTACCTTTCGGACGATGAAGTTCTGAAACAAATACGAATGGTACCGTACTACCCCAAATACGTATCAGCAGCAACCGTACAAGCAATGCTGACCTCAATTCTTGGTAACACTCCAACGAAAACGGGAAATGAAGGATTAGGCGTTGACGGAATTGGTAACGATTTACGTTCAGAATTGCTTGGCACGCTGCAATTGACAGGTACCGCAATTGAGAAAACGGGTAATGTTGAAATTACAGTCGATGAACGACAAAACCTGCTCTTGATCAAAGCAAATATGGTTGACCACAAAACAATCACACGACTGCTGGCAATTCTCGATCAAGCCGAAGTTCCGGGCGGTAACGCCGAAAACCGCTCACGCCCGCGATTGATTCAGTTGCATTACATGAGAGCGGTTGACGCGAAAGCACTTGTTGAAGTAGCGTTTTCGGAGAAGTTGGGCAATAGCTCGTCGTCTCAATCGTTCTCGTTTTTCTATCTTTTCAGTCGATCAAACGCGGATGAAAAAATGACGTTGGGGGTTGATGAGAAATCAAACGTGCTTATCGTTACGTCGCCTTTGGCGTTGTTCCGAGATGTCAATGAATTTGTAGCAGATCGCGATTTGGTTGCAAAAAATACCGTGACAGAATTCACAACAATACAAACGAAAAACGTAACCGCAAATGTAGTACAACAGTCAATCTCAAATTTGATCGGTAACAATGTAATTTTTTCAACAACAAATCAAACAGGTTACGGCAGCGGTAGCGGCTACGGCGGCAGCAACTTCGGCGGTAATCGCAACTACGGCGGCGGAGGTTACGGCGGAGGCGGATATGGTGGCGGCGGCTTCGGCGTTAATCGCGGTTTCGGCGGTGGCGGCTATGGCGGCGGAGGTTTCGGCGGCGGCGGATTTGGCGGTGGCGGAATGGGCGGTGGCGGAATGGGCGGTGGCGGGTTTGGCGGTGGAGGTTTCGCACCGCCCGCACCACAATTCGGCGGCGGTAACTTCGGCGGCGGCAGTTTCGGTGGTAATCGCGGCTACGGCGGCGGAGGTTACGGCGGCGGCGGAATGGGCGGAGGTAACAGAGGTTTCGGCGGCGGCGGTTTTGGAGGAGGTAACAGAGGCTTCGGCGGCGGTATGAGATAAGATTTAGCACGCAGAGAACGCAGATTTTTAGGGGATATTCGCAAGATCAGAATAAATCTGCGTCATCCGCGTGCTTATATTTTATTGCTGATCTATTTTCTTTTTGGTGATGTTGTTTAGGTAGAAATTTCTTAATCCTGCGGCAAGATAGATTGAACCTGTTGCGCACACAATATCGTTTTTGCCCGCTAACTCAAAACATTTACTCAACGCAATTGTACAATCATCTATAACTTCTATTTTGTCCGATGCTCTTACATCGGAGCCGCTTGATTTGTTTGCGTAACGTATTGAGCTTTGGGTTTGCAATATTGCGTCCGCGATTGTTTTTAACCCGATTGGCGGGAAACAACGAGAACTTGATTTATATTGCGTCAAAAAAACCTTGTCAAAATTAGGAAGTAAATCCGTCAACATGCCGTCAACATCCTTGCCCATCGTTGCACCAAAAACTAATAACTTCCGCCGATTAGGAAATAAATCCAATAACGTGTCAATAAACATCGCCGCCGAAGCCCTATTGTGCGCACCATCAACAACAAATACCGGTTCGTCCGCTACACCTTGAAAAACCTCAACCCGCGCCGGTAAAAACCCCTTCGCCAAACCACGCCGTATCACATCCGCATTAAAATTGAACTTGTTGCCAATCAAAAACGCCGACGCAATCGCTAACGACGCATTGTTACGCTGATGCCTGCCCGGCATACAAACATTCAAATCGTCAATCTCAATCTGAACAGGAAATTTTCCGTCTATCGTTTGAAATCGAAACGGCGCAGAAACAGTAACCGGTTGAACGACAAACGCATCGCCCAAAAAATACGCCGACGTTTTACGCGCATCAATTATCTCAGCCAACGCAATACGCGGCTCAGTCTTGCAAACCGACGAAACTAACGGCACCCCAGATTTGATTATCCCGCCCTTTTCTATCGCAATATCACGTAACGTCGGTCCCAATTGCTCAATATGATCAAAACTTAAATTCGCAATCACCGTTACCGCCGGTAAACAAATATTAGTCGCATCAAGACGACCACCCAAACCAACCTCCAACAAAACATAATCCACCGAACAACGCGCAAAATACTCAAACGCAAATACCAAAAGTAACTCAAAAAATGTTAAATCCTTCGCCAACCGTAAATCAAATTGATTGATCTTCTCACGAATATAAAGCATTATGTCCGCAAATTCAGACTCGCTGCACGATACACCGTTGACCGTTACCCGCTCAAGAAAAGAATACAAATGAGGCGACGTAAAACGACCAACAGACACTCCCGCCTCCATCAAAATTCCCTCAAGCAAAACACAAGTTGACCCCTTGCCTTTCGTCCCCGCAACATGAATTATCTTGTATTTCTTGTCCGAATGACCAAGATAATCCACAAATTGACGCAACCGCACAAGACGATCCAAAAGACCGGCCGTCTCGAAGTTTCTACTCAACTCGAAATTTGGACGAGAATTCAGAAAATTTAACGCTTCTTCAAATGACATTACATTTTTTCAATGACAAAAAGGATAAAAATATATTGAAGCCGGTGTAGCACAGCGTAACCGTCGAACTCAATTTTCTCCGTCCAGTTAGGGACGAATCCGATCCGGCGGTTGCGCTGCGCCACACCGCCGGTTATGCACATCACGCCCCATGCGAGGCTACGGAAAATATTCAACCGCTAAATTTCAATGTCGCTGTTCACAAAAATACTATTTGCCGAAAAAAATTATTTCGAATTCAGTCGATTTTATACCGTAGCCGGTAAGGCGATAGGCTTCGCCCTTGAACAACCGCTTCGCGTCGTTGCGCTTGCGTGCTCAGCTTCAGGAATTTTAAAACAGTTTGAGTATAAGTCGATAAAAATCGACCGAATTCGAATAAAATTAATTTTTAGAACTTTCCTTACGGTATATTTTTTTCAATTTTTATTGTTTCGAGGGTGATTAGTTTTTGGTCGGGTAGGTTTGTTAGGATTTTTATTTCGTTGTTGTTTTGGGTAGTTGTTGGGTCATTATTCTTTGTGCGAAAAAACGCGGCGACGATTTGAATACTGCTTTCGTGTTCGGAAAAAGTGAATTTAAACCGCTTGTCCTCACAACTCACACCCAAAATACGAAATTGCTTGCTACTGCGTATAACGATATTTTTTGACACATCCGCGTTGTTGTCAAGCCCGACCACAAACGACGACGGCTTTACCCGCAACGGCTCCGTTATAACTCCATCTATCGGTATAGTTATTTCACCTCTTCCGTTTGTTCCGTTGTCTTGCGAATTGTTTTTTATTTTGCTGCTATTTTCGTTGGTGGAAAACGTTACAACGTCCTTGACATAACCCGCCGGAGCATCCGGTTTAAGTGTTGCGGTGATTTGATAGTGAATTTCCCCGTTTCGCCAAAAAGAGCCATCTGGAAACGGGATAGCTTCCGCCTTGACATGAATATACGGATTGTTACGCTCAACCCTCGTCAACTCCCAACCCGCCTCACCGGCATACTCAAGCCTAATTTTTTTGACAACAGTCTCCCCACGCTTGACCGCCCCAAACTCAATCGCTCCGGCAGACAATACAACATCAGGTCGAATATAACCCGATACCGCAACTTGAGCCGAATCACGCAATAAACGATCACCAACCAATACCTCAAAATGAATCGTAATTATCGCTTTGCTCTCGTGCGTATATTGCCCGTCCGTATTCAATGTTGCAATCAAATACTCAGTGCTGCCCGATACAATAGACTCCGAACTCAAAACAGAAGATGTACAACCACACGACGTGTTAAGACTAATCACTCGAACATCTTGCTTAAAACGATTATTTATCGCAAACCGATACTCCGCCTTAACCCCAAGCGCAACACGACCAAAATCATGTTGCCGCGTCTCAAAAAGACTCTCACCCCAACTCTCAGAATAAACACGACCCAAACCAAAAAATAAAAACAAAAATAAAACCACACCAAATAACCCCCGCCCACAAACAACCGCTTCACATCGTCGCGATTCCGCGTTTAACTTCGGGAATTTTAAAGTAGCTTTTGTATAATAGTTCACTGGAATTTAATGTAATAGTTTTTTTTAAGGGACAAAAGAGACATTAAGGACGCAAAGGACATAAAGGACAAAATATTCGTAGCAGGTATGGGTATACTGAAGCTGTTTTGAAATTCCCAAAGCTGAACGCGCAAGCGTAGCATCGCGAAGCGGTTACTCAAGGGCGAAGCCTATCGCCCATACCGGCTTCGGTATAGCGGGCTTTTTCAATACTGGCTGCGGTATTATTTATCTAGCATTTCAAAAAGATCTACTGTTATTTTTTGTAATCTTTTTTTGCTTAATTTGAAATATTCTTCTGATATTTCAAAACCTGCATATTGCCTGCCAAGTTTTTTTGCGGCAACGGCAGTTGTACCGCTGCCCAAAAAAGGATCAAGCACTTTGTCTTCAGGATTGCTTGACACTTTTATAATTCTCTCAAGAATAGTTTCCGGCATCTGGCAACTATGCCACCCCTCACGTTCCTTGAAAGTTCCACAAATCCTGTTCACCGTCCATACATCCTTGTCAGGAGTCAACTCGCCACCGATCTCTTGCGGTCTCAAAATCCATGTATCATCAGGAAATCGACCTTTTGGATTTGCGCGTTTATCGTTGTAGATTAGTTGCCGTGCGCTTGGGACTCTGATCGCGTCGCCGTTGAATGTGAAAATTTTTGAGTCCTTTATGAAATGAAAAAGATGAACATGTGAACGTGTAAATTTACGCTTGCTGTTTGTCCCAAAAGTATAATACCAAATCACCCAACTGCGACAAATAAAACCAACTTCACGCGTCGCCAAAACCTTCAACTCCGCCGCAAACTCATCCCCAATCGCAAGCCAAAACGTACCACACGATGTCAATACACGACGCACCTCTCGCAACCACCGCACCGACCAATCAAGATACTCCTTGTAATCCAATTTGTCATGATATATATCATACGAATAACCAATATTAAACGGCGGATCCGCAAACACAAGATCAACCGTCTCCGCACCCATCTTGCCCATGCCTTCAATACAATCACAATTGTAAACTTCATTCCATCTCATGGCAAATATAATTTTTTTTTGGACAACGGTTGCGTTAAGGAACGATTGGGACAAAGTAATTTTTTAGGTATCGCCCTGAAATAAAATTACCATTAATGCCCTAAAGTTAGGGGTTGTTTTAGCTAGCACACGTCCGGTATTGGGAAATTTCCACTTATACCGTAGCCGGTAAGGCGATAGGCTTCGCCCTTGAGCAACCGCTTCACGTTGTTGCGCTTGCGTGTCCAGCTTCAGGAATTTTAAAACAGCTTGAGTATATCACTCATCACTTTCGGATTTTGTTGGTGCGATACCTTAGTAGCCGGAGTAATCAACCATTGTGTTTTGGTAGATGTTTGTTGCTGATGTGAATTCGAATCTTTTGTTTTGCAATTGTTTTATGCTATCCTTATTTCCTACGATCCACAGCAGGTCGTTTGCTTCTAGTACCATTTCGGGCATTGGGTTAAGTTGTCTTCTTACACCGCGTTCAATTCCGACTATCAAACCGCCCGCTAACTCACGTATCCCACACTCCAACACCATCAAACCCACAAACGGATGCTCCGCATCCAATAAAACCGGCATTAAACCAATCTCCTCAACCTCCGTAACCTCCGGCTCATTCGCTTGATCTTTCTCAATCTCATTCCGCGCCGCCGCAAGTTGTGCATCCGTACCCAACATAAAAATTTTGTCAAACGGCAACAATAAATCCTCACCCTTCGGCGGAATAAAACGTACATTGCCCCGCTCTATCATCGCAACTATCACACCAAAACGATTTCGCAACTTTGCCTCCTTGAGTGACTTGGCAACCAGCGATGAATTTTGCGATAACCTGAACTCCGTCAACGTAACATTCCAAGGAGCAAGATTAGACAACTTCGCTTTGGATGCGATTTCCTCCTTCTCCTTCTCCGTCAAATGCGTAATAAATTGCGTTTCAATTTTATGATAAACCGGCTCAAAATAATTGCTAAACAACACAAGAGCCAACACCACAAACGGAATCAAAATAAGCCCCGACGACGCATAAATCGGTAAGAAATTGCTGAAAATAAACGCAACAAGCGCAAAACCAATAAATAACCGCACGATCGAAACGCCAAAATAAAGCCTTTGCAATAACGCCACCGTTTCCGTATCATAATCGCCCGAACGCGGCGGACGCGAAATAAATATCGCCCAAACAAACGGTGCCGAAAGAATCACCGCCGCAAGCCACATTATGTAATTCAAAATCGTCGTCTGCGTTTGAACAAAATTTTCACCAACAATAGGTGCAGCAATAAACGGCGCAGCAGCATAACGGCAAGCTAACGTAATCGCAACTATTATTACCGAGTTGAGCAAAATTTTGATTCCATGCACCTTCCAAATTAAACCGACAATTCCACGCTTGCCCGTATCACGCATCGTCAACTCATACCTCAAAAGCGATTGTTTGACTCGCTCTGGAATTCTTCGCTCAAGACTGTCGGCAATCACACCGGAATACTTAATCAAATACGGCGTTGTAAAAGTCGTAATCGCCGAAACAGCAACCGCTATCGGATAAAGACGAGCATCCGTTACCTTCAAAGTCATCCCAAGAGACGCAATAATGAATGAAAATTCGCCAATTTGCGCCATGCTCATACCGGATTGCATTGAACTCTTAACATTACAACCGGAAATCAAAGCACCAATCGCAGTGCCGAAAAATTTGCCGACTATCGTAATTGCTGTCAAAAGAATTATTATGTTGAAATACTCGACAAGTATTTTCGGGTCTATCAACAAACCAACCGACACAAAAAAAATCGCGGAAAAAAGGTCTTTGACCGGTACAATTAACTCTTCTATCTTCGACCCCTTGACCGTCTCCGCCAACAAAGAACCCATCACAAACGCACCCAACGCCGCAGAAAAACCTACCTTGACCGCAACAATCACCATCATAAAACATAACGCCATTGCAACAATCAAAAGAATCTCATCCGTCAACACCTTGCGACAAATACGGAAAAAAACAGGTAATAAATATATCCCAAGTAGAAACCAAAGTATCAAGAAAAATACAAGTTTAAGCGAAGAACTAATCAACGCAGTACCCGAAAGATGCTGCGTTACCGCAATAGAACCAAGAAGCACCAAAAGCAAAATTGCAATCAAATCCTCAACTATAAGCACTCCAAAAACCACCGACGCAAAATTGATACCTTTTAAATTTTGTTCGCTGAATGCTTTGACAATAATTGTCGTCGATGACATTGAGAGAATTGCGCCCAGAAACAAACTGCTCATCGTGTCCCACCCAATAATACGCCCTATCACATAACCAGCTACAATCATACAGATTATTTCAAACGTTGCGGTTATTGCCGCCGTTTTGCCGACATGCGTAAGTTTTCTGAAACTAAACTCCAAACCAAGCCCAAAAAGCATAAAAATTACGCCTATTTGAGACCACGTGTGAATATTTTCCTCATCATGTATCGTGGGCAAAAAATGAAAATGCGGACCAACAAGAAATCCCGCAATAAGATATCCAAGTACAATAGGTTGCTTAAGCCACTTGAACAAAAGAGTCATAACAGCAGCAGCCATCAAAATCAAACCTAAATCAACTATCAGTTCCGGCAAATCCATTTTTTATTCGTGTAATTGTATAAGTAATGATGTGAAAAATAAATAATCACTCAATTTTTTATTTTCTTTCAATGCGGACTTTTTCTATTCTTCGTCTTGTTGCTTCGATTACGGTGAAGGTGGCTCTTTGTGATTCGTGATCATACTCAACAGATTCTCCGATTGCCGGTACATGCCCAAGCGTTGAGAATATAAATCCCGCAATCGTGTCATAGTCCTCGTCCTCCGGTAAATTCAAATGCAACGTCTCATTCAACTCGTCAATCCTCACCTTGCCAAGAATCTCAAACACATCCGCACCAACCTCGCGAATATCCACCACTTCAACCATCGGATCATGCTCGTCCAAAATTTCACCGACAATCTCCTCCAAAATATCCTCCAACGTAACAATACCAGCAACTCCGCCATATTCGTCAAGAACAATCGCAAGATGCCCTTTGGCGCGTTGCGTTGCTTCTTCGTCGGAGGTTGGTTTTGTGTTTTGAAATTCTTGACGCAACGTCGCAACCGGCTTTGTTTCCGGTACAAAAATAGGCTCCTTCATCAACTCCGTCCAAGCTCGACGGTTTTTGACATCCGGTATCGCAAGCTCTTTGAGAATATCTTTCGAATGAATTACACCAACAATTTCATCACGGTTTTCACGATAAACCGGAATTCGCGAATGCGGAATTGAAATAACAGCATCAAGCATTTCTTCCCACGTAAGATTGTCAGGAATACACTTCATGTCCGTTCGCGGCGTCATAATCTCAGAGACAATAAAATCACCAAGTTCCATCACCCCCTCAATCATCTCACGAGCATCCTCCTCAAGTAATCCCTCCCTATGCCCCTCCGTTACCATCATACGAATCTCATCCTCAAACGCCGAACCCTCGTCCTCCCTCTCCTCCGCCTCGCCCGCAAGACGACGCAAAAAAATATCAAAAAAACGATCACACAAAAGAAAAGGATACAAAATAAATGATAATAACTCCCACACTCCCCAAGTATAATAAACAATATGCGTACCCCAAATTTTGGATATGGATTTGGGAACCCAGAACTCAACTCCAACCAGAAAAATTATTGAAACAATAATCAAAATCAACCAGCCTTGATACACAACAAATAACCCGCCGTCAAATCCACTAACAGGTAACTTGTTGTCCCGAATCAGAAATAATACCAAACCAACCAGAAATATCACAACGCAAATAAGCCTAAAAACTCCAGCAGCATTTGAAGCCGTGTCATGAGATTTTAATATGCGCGAGATTTTTTTTGCAACACGGTCTTTCTTCGCGGCGGCTTTATCGTTGCTAATATTCGTTTCGTTATTGGCGTTATTCGCACGCTCCGCCCCGCCATACGCGTAAAATCCCTCCAACGTATGACGCGAAAAAGACCGAAGCGACATTGTCCCCACAGACAAAAAACAGATCAATATAAGACCAAATACAAAAAAACAAATCATCCCGTAAGGTTTATGCCAAAGCCAATATAAGCGATAGGTTGCACTATTGAACAACCGCTTCACGTCGTTACGTTCGCGTTTTCAGCTTCGGGAATTTTAAAGTGAAAATATCATTATTAGGAAATAGACAGCCGCAATCCACCGACAACCGCAATTTCAAGTGCGAGTAAATTAAAAACTAACACACAAGGGGACGAATTTTATATTCTCACTAAAAGTTTACAATCCCCCCATCGTCAACTATACCGTAGCCGGTAGGGCGATAGGCTTCGCCCTTGAACAACAGCTTCACGATGTCTAAATTAATTTTCAGAAATTCCCATTAGTTTTTCTAGTCTGTTTTTTCGTGATTCGTTATCAAGGTTTGGGTGGAGGAATTTTAGTTTTTTGTAGATTTTATTTGCTTCGTTGTGGTTATCTTGTTTTATCAATATTGTGATAATTTTTTCGCGAGCTTGCCACCATTGTTCTGAATTTTCCTTTGTAATCGATCCGATAATTCCCCACGTTTTTACCGCGTCCGTTAGCAACTCGCGATCCTCTTGCCGCGATAAAATTTCCGCCTTCAACTCCAATAACATCAAATTCCGCAAATCCACACCCAACATCACCTCCAATAACTTCACCGCACCACGAGTATCACCCGACAACACTAACCGCTCCACCTCAAAACGCCGCAAAAATAAACGCTCCACAACCGTTAATTGCTCTCGCTCAACGTCTATTTGTTTCAACAACTCCGTACTTTTGACATGATTACCTTGCAAATTATACACAATAACAAGCATCATTTTTAACCGCGCAATTGTTACCGGTTTTGTCGTTTTACATTTATTTATCGCGTTGACCAAAATCGTTTCCATCTCTCCCAATAACTTGCCGTCAACCATTTCCCAATAAAACATCGGCACATTATTTTTATAGAACAACCGCTCCGCCATTTTGATAACCGTTACCGCGTCCGCCTCCGACCACTCCAAAATATCTTCTCGTAAACGCCGCCTAAACCACTTGAATTCATTAATCTCATTTTCGCCGTTATCGTTGGTTTTATTTTGGTTTTTGTTGCGAAGTTGTTTAAAACATCGGTCTGCTACCGTAACTGCTTCGGTTGCTTGATCTGAACTGTTGGGTATCTTGTCAAGAAAAACCAACGCTTCCTCAAACCGATCATTCAACTCAAGCAAATTCGCCGCCCGTAACCCATACACCGCACAATCAGACTCATTTGCCCATTGCGAAATATAGCCGTTCAATATTGCAATATAAGCGTCAAGATTTAGTTGTTTCGTTTTGAATAAAATCGTCGCCTCGTGGATTCCGCGTCGGTACAACTCAACCGCAATACGCTCACCCGCAAAACGACACGCCCAATCACACAACATGTTCATAATCAATAAACGACACCGAAAAATCTTGTCATTCAATTCTTGAGTCGGTTCTAAATTTTGTAACGTTTTTTGTTGCGGTGTTTCTAATTGTTTTAGTAAAGTGTAAAGCAAGCTGATCGAGTATTGAATATTTTTTATCGCGATTTCTTTGTTACCTGCGGTTTGTCCGGCTAACTCGTACAATTTGACAGCTTCCATGATTTGATTGTGTTCATTTTTATTTTGTGCCGATATGCTTAGCACGGTTGTTCTGATTTCGTTGAATTTTGTGTTAGTTATTTTTTGCGGCATGAATTTATTTGCCCCGATCACGACCGCCGCACAATAACCACTCGACGGAACATTCAACTCCATCTGACGGACTATCTCCAATATGTCTTCAACAATCATAAGCTCCGTACTCGAATCCGTAACCGTTGCGCGACCGGCTAAAAATAAAACCAACTCAAGTTTCGCTAAACAATACTCCAAACTGTCCGCCGACAACGGAACAAATAACGCCGATAAATTGCCAATGTCCCAACCGGATTTTTCAGAATCTTTTGTCATTGGATTATTCGCCGGATGAATTATTGTTACATTATTTATTATTGCTGTCAAAAATCTTATTCGCTCCGCCGCAATTTTTAGCTGCAAATCATCCGATAACATCAAATCATCCGATTTAGAATCCAAATTCAACGCCAACTCCTTAGAATTAAGTACCGCAAACGCCTTGTCAAATTCTTGCGCCAACCTATAACACGCCGCAAGCTCCGCCCGAACACGCAACACCATACAATAACCACGCCGCAGTATTTTTGAATTACGTAAATTCAATTTGCCTGCGTAAAATTCTAACTTCCGCTTCGACCACTCGTCCATCCGAACCGCAATTTGACTCAATTTATCGTAACGATTATTACTTTGCGGTAACGTCAACGCATAAGAAATCTCAACAAGATTAAAATACAGCTCAACCTCATTCGACAATAATTCAATTTGATCCGCGAAGGTTTGATTTTGCTGCGCGGCAAGATAAATTTTAATTTCTTTAAGCTGGTCAAGAGATGCCGACAACATCTTTTGAGATTCGCTAATAATTGCCGCAACTTTGTTGTCCGCAGAAATTCCAGACTCAAACCACAATCGACTCCCAAGCAAATATTTAAAAACAGCAAATTGCAATCGTAAACGAATTAACTCCAAACTTTCGGCAGAAAAGGAATTTGTCTGCTGCTGTTGTTGTTGAATTTTTTGCACATCGTTTTGAAATTCAGCTTCAAATTTGACGAGTTGTTTGAATAATTGTGTACGGGTTGGTTCGGTTGCGGTCAATATTTGCAGAGTACGGGAATAAACAACTGAGGCGGCTAAAGAATATTTGTCAGAACGAGTCTGGTCGAATTTTTTCAATTCCTTTTTGTAAAAACTTTCAACCGAATCAAAAAGACCACGATCCGCTAAACCCCTTAACAACTCAAATTCTGATCGCTCCCCCCCCACACGATTTTGTGTTACAAAAAAGATCAGAAATATTAACAGATAGACTGCGATTTTATTAGATGACATTATTTGATCAAAATTTTTTTTGCGGTGATTTGTACGAAGGACTCAGGGACATTGGGGACAAGATGGGATGGTAACCGTTCACACGGTTTTGCGTTTGTGCGGTGATAGAAAATGTTTTTTAACGCGAAATACACGAAATTTCCGCGAAACAACACGAAACTATTTTTCGCGACCTTTCGTGGTCTTTCGCGTGTTTCGCGTTTAAAAATCTGTTCTGTGAACGGTTACAAATTTTGAGTGTGCAATTTAAAAATCTCTGATTGGGCTGCTTGCGGCGGCGTAGAGTTTTTTGGGGATTCTTCCGGCTTCGTATGCTAATCTTCCGGCTTCGCATGATTTTTTCATTGCTTCTGCCATTTTGATTGGGTCTTTTGCACCTGCAATCGCTGTGTTTAACAACACGCCGTCAAAACCTAATTCCATTGCCAAAGAAACATCGCTTGCCGTACCCACGCCGGCATCTACAATCACCGGATAATCAGGATCACCTTCCTTGAGATACTCCAAACAAATCCGCAGCGCATTTTGATTCAATATCCCTTGCCCCGAACCAATCGGACTACCCGCCGGCATAACCGCAACCGCCCCGCAATCCTTCAACCGCTTCGCAATAATCGGATCATCCGACGTGTAAACCAACACCTCAAAACCATCCTTGACCAAAATCTCTGTTGCCCGCACCGTTGCAATCGGATCAGGCAAAAGCGTTTTCGTATCGCCAAGACACTCCAACTTCACCCAACCCGCGCCGGCATTGCCCATCTGACTCAATATTTCACGCCCAAGTTGCGCGACCCGAACCGCGTCTTCCGCGCTAAAACATCCAGCCGTGTTGGGCAATATCGTATAACGACCAACATCAATAAAATCCAATAAACGCCGCCCCGCCGAATCAAAAAGCCGCTCTCGACGAACCGCAACCGTAATACATTCCGCGCCAGAAATCAAAAGCGCATTTTGCATCAACTCATAAGTCGAATACTTGCCCGTACCAACAAACATACGAGACGAAAATGTATGCGTTCCTATCTTTAACATCGTATTATTTATTATTTTTTAAAATATTCGGATAAATTATACCGACACCGGTATGGGCGATAGGCTTCGCCCCTGAACAACCATTTCACGTTGTTGCGCTTGCGTGTTCAGTTTCGGGAATTTAAGTAACTTGAGTGTAAACGATCATTAGTCTTTGATCGATTCCATCAATACCTTGAATTTTGGTGTCAAGTTATTCAAATCGGTTTCGATTTTAACTGTGGCTTCCATTTTTCCGTTGACTGGTTTACCATCGCCGGTTGCGGGGTTGGTATATCGCAACGGTAAAAGGTGAATTTGTTTTGCGGGCGAATTTGCATCTAGTTCCGCAACACATTGTACCGCTGGATTATCACAAATAAATTTTGTGATCTTGAAAGGTTGCGAACCTTTTAGCAAAACTGATTTAGTTGTCGAAGCCTCGCCCGATTTGAGATAACCGAAAAAAACCGTCTCCGGCGCAACCGAAATAGTAACACCAACACGCCCACGCACAACCACCGGTAACTCACGCCACTCCGCCGACTCATTGCTGATCAATACCAAACGATCCGTAAACTCACCATTCGGCATGTCTGATTTCAACTTCACTTTTATTGTTGCGGTAATTTGGTTCGGATAAACTTGTGTTGCTTCGATTTGCGGTTCGATATGCGGATTGGTACACTTGGCATCAACAATTCGCCAAGCGGAATTTCTGCCCTTGTAATCAACGGTAAGCGTCCGCGTCTTCTCCTCTCCCGATTCAACCGAATCAAATCGCAACTCCGATATCGAAAACGAAATATCAGACCGAATCCACGCATGAGTATTCAGTTGAATTACCGCAGGCAACGGTTTATCGATACGAATTGTTATTGTCGCATTTTTTTGTCCGACCGAATGATCAACCGATTGAAGCCTCGCAACTATCGCTGTTTTATCGTAAGTTTGAAGCGTGTCCTTGCCGTCCAATACAAACGCCGACGTACACGAACAACTCGACGAAACTTCAGCAATATGAAGCACTTCTTGGAACGGATTAGACAAAATAAATTTGTACTCCGAGAACTTCCCAAAAGGAACAGACCTAAAATTAAATTGCCGATTAGATTTGCTGATAACATGCTCCGTCCAATCTTCAGTCGGTTTCACAAACTTGTCCGCATTAGCAAGCTGCATTGATTTCCTGTCGTCGTCAGCAGTTTTATCGGCGTTGTTGGTTTGGTCGGTTTGGGGCGTAGTTTCATTTTGCGAATCGGAGGAAGTTGTATTCGATTCGTTTTCTGATTGGGCAAACGACAATCCCAAATCACACAAAAAATGCACACACAATAAAATCAATAAAAACTTTTTCATTGGTAAAGTGAGTATTTCATACTCAAGCTGTTTTAAATAATATACCGAAGCCGGTATGGGCGAAGCCTGTCGCCTTACCGGCTACGGTATAAAAACGCAAAGCGGTCGTTAGAGACAAATTTTATTGCTCGTATCGGTTACGATATATGTTTTAGTTTCTGACACAACTATTTTCAAAAAACAATCGTTTTCGTACATCGGCACTTTGTCAAAAATCTGAAAATCAAAACCAAGACCAATCGTTACAACCGCCTCCGGTAACTTTTGCAAAAAGCGATCATAATATCCTCTGCCGCGTCCAACCCTGCCGCCGTTAGGATCAAATGCCAAAGCCGGTACTATTGTTATTTGCAATTCGTCGAATTGTATTCCGCGTTCCGAGAATTTACGCAACTCGATCTTTGGCTCCAATATTCCAAATTGCCCCGCATCAAGCTCGCTAACATTTCTCAACAAAAATAAACGAATTTCATTTTGCTCACAATACGGAACGACAACCCGACACCCCTTTTGAAGTAAGTCAACAATTACCGGCATCGTACAAACCTCTTTGTCGAAATCAATATACGTCATTATTGATTTCGCCGTTGTCATCTCTGGAATCTTCATCAATCGTGAGACAACAAGTTGACTTAACGTTTGAGTATCGGCAAACGTTTTTTTTCTTTCGGCAACAATACGACGAATTTCCTCTTTGGTCAATGTCATGTCTTAAAGTGAAAGCCTCTCGCCGGTTTTTTCATTGCGTCTTCGGTATATACTGAAGCTACTTTAAAACTCCTGAAGCTGCGGTAAACCTGTAACGCATAGCGTTAGGCAATCGCAACGACGTGAAGCGGTTGTTCAATGGCGAAGCCTATCGCCCTACCGGCTACGGTATAACATTTTTACAGTTTGTAATTTTTCGGAAAATTCCCTTGAGTCTATTTTTTCACGGTTGCCTACCAGATTCTTAAAGACGGTTCCAACTCAATGTCGGTTTTTTCCAGAATACGTTCTTGTACTAATTGAATTAGGCGTTTGACATCATCGACAACTCCGCGTGTGTCGTTGTTGTCATTTTTGTTATCATTTTGTTCAACGACTATAAAACTTGGATTGTGTTCGCTGATAATTGCTTTACCGATTTGTGTTCCCTTGAGGCTTACTTGTTCAATTAGATCGCTTGCGGAGGTTCCTGTTTTTGTGCTGTTGAACGCCATTACTGCAGGTATTTGGCTAAAAGGTTGCTGCGATTTTCTCACAATCCAAAACTTCTGCATTCGCTTCGACAATTCCTTGATATCATCAAATTCTAAACGAAATGTTGCCGAAAGAATCACGCCGGTATCAAGACTACTTGATCTATAACCGAATGTGATTTCGTTTTTTGATAAATTAGAAATCGTTCCGTCAAAATTAGCAACTCTAACGCTCTCAACCCATTGTCCAATATTATCGTTACTCGTACCTGCGTTATCGCAAAGCACTCCGCCGATAGTTCCCGGTATTCCAATCAATCCCTCAATTCCGCCAAAACCTGCCGCAACCGCATCCGTAATAAGTTGCACCAACTTAACGCCCGCGCCGGCAGTTATAAGCGGCTCGCCGGATTTGTTTAATTCAATTCGGCAAAACGCGGGTTGACTAAGCGAAATCACTACACCCGCAACTCCCTTGTCAGACACAAGAACATTCGCACCAGAACCAATCACCCGCGCCGAAACATTCTTCCTACGGCAACTCTCCAATAACGCTAGCAATTGCGACTCAGACTCCGGAACGGCAAAATACTCAACCGTGCCGCCAACTCCCAAACGCGTACAATTCGCCAAACACACGTTTGAACGAATAAACGACTTAAATACATCCATCGCAAGATTCCTCAATTATATACTCAAGCTACTTTAAAATTTATGGAGCTGAACACGTAAACGCAACAACGTGAAGCGGTTGTTCAAGGGCGAAGCCTATCAACCTACCGGCTACGGTATACACATACTGAAGCCTAACCGCCCGTACTGGATTCGGCATCAATTGTAACTTATCTCAAGCACGGTAAATTCCAAAACACGGTTTGGAACTTGAACAGTTACGGCATCGCCTTTCTTTTTGCCCAGAAAACCTTGAGCCAATGGGCTTGTAACTAAAATTTTGCCCGCGTCGTAGTCCTCTTCGCCAGCACCGACGAGCGTATAAGTTTCAATTTTTTTCGTGCCCGCGCGCAATACCTTCACAGTTGCGCCGAATCGTACTTCGTCTTGGGGCAATGCCGATGTGTCAATGATACTTGCTCGACCGAGTTTACCTTTGAGTTCATTTATTCTTGCTTGTAAAAGACCTTGACTCTCACGCGCGCCGTGATATTCTGCATTTTCTTTCAAATCACCTTCTGCACGCGCCGTCGCAAGCCTCTCAAGAATAACTGGCATCTCATCCGTCTCAAGCCGTTCAACTTCCGCCTTTATTTTGTTGTACCCCTCGCGGGTCATAGGAATAGTGTCCATCAAAAAAACTCCTTCGCGGTTCTCGCCGCAATTTTCAAAAATTGATCTTTACCAAAAATAAAAAATTCTGTAATATACGCCAAAACAAAAACGATAAATCAATTCGCCAAAGAGAATTTCTAAAAATTGATTTTATTCGAATTCGGTCGTTTTTTATCGACCGAATTTTAAATAATTTGTTTTTGGCAAATGGTATTTTTAGAAATTCCCCTTAATATGATTCAAAAATTTAACCCAAAAATTATTTATGTCAGTGAACGAACTTGACCGTGAACTTTTGATTCGATGTTTGGACGAGCAACCGCGAGCTTGGGAAGATTTTATTGATAGATTTCTTGGACTTGTGCTGCATATTGTTGACTATACCGCAGTCAACCGCGACATACGAATCAGTATCGAAGACCGCAACACATTGTGCGAAAGTGTCTTCGCCGCACTCGGACACGACAACTACAGGCTACTGCGAAATTTCAGCGAACGAAGCAGCTTGACAACTTACCTGTCCGTCGTCGCAAGACGAATCGTAATCCGTACTCTAATGAACCAGACATATACCGAAGCCGGTATGGGCGATAGGCTTCGCCCTTGAACAACCGCTTCACGTTGTTGCGCTTGCGTGTTCAGCTTCGGGAATTTTAAAACAACTTGAGCATAACTAAAGGGAATTTCTAAAAAACAATTCTATTTCAAATTCGGTCGATTTTTATCGACTGAATATCGACCGAATTTGAAATGATTTGTTTCTGGCAAATAGTATTTAGAAATTCCCTGAAGCGAAAACAAAAACAAACAAGGCATCGCAATCCCGCAAAACCTTGTCTGTCGCGTCTTATATTTTTTGCTCATCAACCACGACAACCGGTAACTCTTATTTCTTGTACCAGCTCAATTCGCTTAACGCTTTCTTTGCGGTGTCAACAATTTCGGCGAATGCCTTTTGATCATTAACCGCCAACTCCGCCAATACTTTACGATCAAGCAAGATGTTCGATGCTTTGAGACCGCGTATAAATTCGCTGTATCGCAAACCGAGATTTCTTACAGCGGCGTTTATTCGGGTGATCCACAACGAACGGAAGTCGCGTTTTCGGACTCGCCGATCCCGTGTTGCGTAACAATCCGCCCGCACAATTGTTTCCTTGACCGTTCGCAGCAACTTACCTCTACCGCCGCGAAAGCCTTTTGCTCTTTTGAATAATCGTTTTTTTGATTGTCTTCGTGCGGCACCACGTGTTGTTCGCATTTTTAGTTCTCCTAAATTTATGCTAAAGCTGTTTTAAAATTTCGGAAGCCGGACACGGCAACTCCTGCTAATCAGGACAATTGCACAAAGGCGAAACTTAACGCCCGCACCAGCCCGGTATTCGCATTTTCTATTCTCTCGGTGCGAGAGACAACGCGATTTTTGCTGTTTCCGATTTGCTCACAACCGTAGTTCCCCGAAGGTGTCGGCGTTGTTTTTTTGTCAACCGGAAAGCGAGATGACTTGTACCGCTATGCCGGTGTTTTACTTTACCGTTTGCGGTCAATTTGAATCGTTTTTTAATTCCTTTGTGTGTCTTTTGTTTGGGCATTGTCGGGTCTCACTGATTTTAATTTTGTTTCTAGTCGGCAAACCACACACTCATTGGCATTGTTATGCCGACTCAATTACAGTAACCAGTCGCGAAATCGGCTACGGCATCACAAGTACGAACGGGCGTTAATTGTACACAAGAAAAAAAATCCAAAAAGGGGGGGAAAGAACGAAAAACAAGAGCAATCCGTACAAACAAAACCGCGTCCTATTCATCTCAAAAATAATTTAGTATGCCCAAGTTGTTTTAAAATTCATGGAGCTGATTACGGAATCGCAACAACGTGAAGCGATTGTTCAAGGGCGAAGCCTACCACCCTACCGGCTACGGTATAACTCACAAAAGGTAAGCACCGCAAAGGCGAAAAAGGATATTTTTAAAAAGCCTCCGTGCGACTTGGTCGCTTTCGTTGTAAAAAACTTCCACACATCACGAATCCGCTTTTACTAGTAGTGCGGAGGCGTGTCCTTGTGGGTTTATTGCGATTTTTATGAAGGAATCGCCGGTTGGATGTTTATTTGGGTCGGCGATTGTGATTGGGCAATCGGGGTCGGGGTTTGAGTGATTTATTGACGGGAAAAATTTTTGCATTTTGAGCGACATGATACTTGCAATTAACTCAAACATGCCCGCACCTGCGCCAGCATTGCCCCAAAAACCCTTCGCCGCAACCACCGGAATCAACTCTTTCCTTCGCCCAAAAATATCATTTATCGCCATCGCCTCCGCCTTGTCCGAATCCCGACCGCCCAACCCGTGCGCGTTAATATGCCCTATCCGCTCCAAATCTATTGCTCTGTCAATTTCATCTATTTTGGCGTTGTTGTTTAGGACAAAATTATTTGTGTTCTCTGCAATGTCTGCCGATTTTTTTTTGTCCGCAAATATATCACTTCGCAACACGCCATACCGCAACACATCCCTAATTACCGTCCGCACAACCTCACGCCGATAATCAGTATTTGATCTATCCCGCCGCATTTTGCACGAACCGGCAACCACTTCGCACCAGATTTTTACGCCGCGTTTTTTGGCGTGTTCACGTTCTTCCAGCACTATTGCCGCCGCTCCGTCGCCAAGCACCGTGCCGTTACGGTTCAGATCGAAAGGACAACACGCCGAATCAGAAATTTCTTCACTACGCAATGCCGAAATTAATTTGCACGGATGTAGCCAACCGCCCGTTGTCCCCGCAAGCATAACATCAGTTCGACCCGACGCGATTATCGAAACAGATTCGCCAACAACAGCACCGACAGACGCTTCACGCAATGTAATTGAGTTACTTGGTCCGTGAAAGTTATTTATTATTGCGATGTGGCTTGCGGGCATGTTGGGCAAATATTTTAGTTGCCAGAGCGGTTGCATTTTGGGCAAACCTTCTTTGCCCCAACGACGAAAATCAAATTGACCTGAAACATTGTCCGACATTTGATTCGGCGGAAAACTACACGCTCGAACCGCATCCACTACGTCCTCAACTGTTGTCAAAATATAATCAGACCCAAACGAAATACCAGCTCGTTCCGGTGAGAGTTGACCGACGAAAATTTCAGCGTTTTGCAATGCGCGCGAGCTTGCGGCGACTGCCATCTGAATTTCACGTGACATCACTTTCAAGCCTTTTTTGACTGTTTTGCGTTGTGTCGAATCAGATATGCCGAACTCGTCAATATCGCCGCTAAAACACGCCGGCGCAATAACAGAAACCAGAGAAGGTACCCGCCAACAAGGAACATATTGACGGACACCGCTCCGACCTGATACCAACGAATCCCAAAATCCATCAACCGAAATCGATAAAGGACTTATAACCCCAATTCCAGTTACCACAACCCGACGTTTTGACATACTCCTGCTCGACTCACATTTATACTCAAGCTATACCGAAACCGGTACGGACAAAAAACACCGCCCAAACCTGCCCCAGAACCACAACGACAATGAAACCGCAAAATATACAAAATTTTTCCAAAAATGTAACCGCCCGCGAAACAGCTGATCAAATAAACGAACATGCCAATATTATCCAAATTTCGCAAAATTATACGTTAGCAACCGGCAAACAGAGCACAGACTTCACCACAGATTCACACAAATATTTGATGATTACGTTCAAATATTAGGAATGTAATGATCAAAATAATTGTAACGATTTTTTGTACAAATAATTTCGATACTTAATCGCCGCAAAATAATTTCACTTGAAATTTAAATGTATATTTAGAAGCTCACGTCAGAGCGTAGCCAAATCAGCGAAAGGAACACTGGATAAAAGGACGAGGGACGTAAGGGACTTAGGTGTCGCCATGAAATAAAATTATACCGTAGCCGGTAGGGCGATAGGCTTCGCCCTTGAACAACCGCTTCACGTTGTTGCGCTTGCGTGTCCAGATTCAGGAATTTAAAGTAGCTTCAGTATACCATTAGTGCCCTACAGTTAAGGGGAACCACCCCTAACCCCTCCGAATGAGGGGAATTATTCCCAAAAGTCTTTTCACACAATACCCCCTTTGTTTTTTATGTCCATCGTGTTCCTTATGCCCCTGATCACTCAATTGATCGAAACCGAACGATCTCTCACTAAAAAGTTAAAAAAAATTATGAGATATTTTGTAAAGTTTGCTATTATTATTTTAGTGTTCGTGATTGTTTTTCAATTTCGGTCAAATCTTTTTGCGCAAGAGAAACATAAACCTACGCACTTTACATACGTTCGCCGCAACGATTCCCAAACCGGTGATTACAAAGTAGTAGTCGTTCCGGCGGTAGAACCGCGACAAGCAAGATTAGACGCGCAAACGTATCATATTGGTTGGGATGCGGTTGATGCGTGGATGGGGCAATCGCGGGTAATGTTTTGCGTGTTACTCAAAAAGCGTCCGCCGCGTGTGCCGGGTACGCCGCCTGTTGCAAGACCGATTCCAAAAAAGAAATAAAGCGTCTGCGCGTTTCGATAAACCTACTGTCTTGTATTTTATTGCGGGGTGCGTAGAATTTGAGGACAGTTTATACCGTAGCTGGTAGGGCGGTAGGCTTTGCCCTTGAACAACCGCTTCACGTTGTTGCGCTTGCGTGTTCAGCTTCAGGGATTTTAAACAGCTTGAGTATACAGGGTGCATACACAAAAGGTAAATACCGCAAAAGTGAAGAAATCGAAGAAGAATATTTAAAACCTTTGTGCGACTTTGTCGCTTTCGCGGTAAAAAAATTTCTGTACAAAATCTGTTTAATTTAAAAGTTCCCTAATGCGTAACGTTAGGGAACAAATTTCGGTGGGTTGTTATGAGTTGTGGTTTGGGATTTTTTGTTTTTTGTCCTATATAGATGGAAAATTTATTAGCTCTGTGTTTTGATTTTTTTGTTGAGCGGTTTGATTGGCAGCATACGGTGAGTGCATCGATTGCGCTTTTTGTTTTGCTTGATGTTGTTGGTTCGATACCGTTGTTCCTCGCGATGCAAGAGCGTGGTTTGATGATTCGTCCGTTTAAGGTGGCGTTTTATACGTTCTTGTTTATGACGGTTTTTCTTTTGGTTGGCAAATGGATATTACTTTTGTTCAATGTTGACGTTTCATCTTTTGCGGCGGCGGGTGCGATTGTGGTTTTTATAATTTCTGTTGAAATGGTGTTTGGGGTCAAGGTATTTTGCAATGAACCGGCTTGTGGAGATTCGGGATCGTTTTTTCCTGTTGCGTTTCCTTTGATTGCCGGACCCGGGACTTTGACAGCGATACTCTCAATGAGAGCAACATACGATTACGTTAATATCCAGATCGCAATCATGTTGAATGTTTTCATAATCTACCTTGCGGTAAGATACATGAACGGATTCCAAAGAATATTTGGAGATGCTGCTATTATGATGATGCGTAAGTTATTCGGAATTATTTTGATGGCAATGGCGGTCAAATTATTCACGTCAAATATCGCAAGCCTCGTCGGAACAACCATCGCAAAATAAACCGCAAAAAAACAAAAAGCACTTTCGCAAGATTTATTTTTTGCGTGGAACTTCCAAAAACTATTTTTAAAAATCAGCACGCAGATAACGCAGATTCTCTAAAGATAGCCGCAGATCAAATTCTATCTGATCTCGCGAATATCCTTCTCAAATCTGCGTCATCTGCGTGCTGATTTTTAGTTGGAAGTTCCGTGCGGTTTGTTTTTATTCTTCGCAAACTATTCGGAAACCTACGTTGAAAACTGGTTGCCAAGATTCGTAGGGGCGGCGTAAACCGCTTCTTGACCATTTTGGTCTGTCGCGCCACGAACCGCCGCGTACAACCTTGCGTGAATCCGTCGGCGAATAATCAGACGATGTCCACTCCGCTACGCTGCCGTGCATGTCATGCAATCCCCAGAAATTCGCTTGGTACGCACCAACATCTTGTTGCATCATATTTCCGTCGTCGGCATTGTTATCGCGTGGGATGAACGCTTCTATATCCGGCGGGTTATGAATTGATTGCGGGTTGACTCCGCGAACAACGAATTTCTTTGTCTGCAAATCCGCGAGATTTTCAAACTTACCGAAATCAGTATTGAGTTCGCCGTACCACATTGGCGTTGACGTTCCCGCGCGGCAAGCCCATTCCCATTCGGTTTCCGTCGGCAATCTAAATTTCTTGCCCGTTTTCTGACTCAACCATTTGCAAAACTCGACCGCTTTATTCCAATTGATTCTGATCACGGGTTGGTTTGGGTTATTTGCGGGATAACCCGGATGGGTGTGATCTTTAGACCATTGGTCGATGTATCGGCTGTCGTGTTTGGGGTCAAATTGGTTGTATAGTTTGTTTGTAACTTCAGTTGTCATTATCCAAAACGGCTTGTTCACCTCCGCAACATTACGCGGCAACTCGTCCGCAAATCCGCCAACATCGCCGCTCACGAATTTACCCGCCGGAATCCACGCCAACTCGATTTTTGTGTCTTTATTTAGGACAAGTGTTTGATTGGATTTCGTTTGCATTTTTCTTGCGGTTCGTTCGTCGAATGGGAAGTTGTCAATTTTTGGCGCGTCGTAATTTAGCTTTACAACTTTCGGCTTGACAAATTCAATATTCTCCGGCAACTCCACGCCGGCATACGGATCAACTTCAGGATTCAAATCAATTCCCGCATACAACGACCGCAACTCTGTTGCTCTTGTCGCGACATTTGAAATATGTTTTCTGTTAATTCGTTCCGCGATTTCCGCCCATGTTCCGTAATACGGCACATTCAAATCCACCCAAGCATAAAGCCGACGCATTGAATCCGCATCAACTTCCACGCCATAATGTCCTTTCTCAAGCAGTTGAAACAACTCGCTCGACGAAGCGTGAAACTCAAGCGGTTGTAAAAGATGGTAATCGCCTTCGGGTCCCGGTCGGCGGACAAACGGATGCAGCGCGTGATATGATTTGGAAAATCCTTGATGTCCGATTGATTTGTCGGCGAAATTCGGTATAGCCGCGTGTTTCTCCAAACCGTCATGACAACCAACACAATATTTATCAAGCACAGGTTGAATTTCGTGCCGGAAAGAAAACGGGCGTTCTTTGCCTAAAAACGGTGTGATTTTTGTTGGACTTTTGCCCATTGCGGTTGTACGTTTATTTGGCGCGCCCATATTTTGCGGTTCATGGCAACCCGAACACGCTTGATTTTCACCGGGCATTCCGACAAACCAAGTTCGCATCAATTGTAATGCTCTTCCCTTTTCGTCGAGCGGTTGAATTGCAAGCGGAGTGTTTGCGGGAATGACAAACGATGCGCTTCCGTCCTCGTAAACCGGTACCTCGCCTAGTATTCGCCGCGCGTCCCAACAACTCTCCATCCCAAAATAATTATGCGAACCAATACCGCGATAACCGTAATTGAACGAAAACACGCGGAATTTTTTGACCGTTCCTTTTGGGACATTCTTTAGACCTTCGCCAATATATACGTCTGTTACAAAAACGTTAGAATCTTTTGAATCCTTGACAACACGATTTGGTTGTGTCGGCGGTTTTGTGCGTTTAATTATTGGCGTGGGTTCAAAAAGTCCGTAGCCGTCTTCTTCGTAGAGTTTCAACATGTTGTCGAAAGTATCCACCAAATACAACGCCCAATTTTCGCCCCGTTTTATTTGCGCCGAGACAATAAAATAATTCTCATCAAGCGGCGCGGGAAACAAAAATTTCGGGAAAGAACCATCCACAATTGTATCGCCAATCACGGCGTGCACCGGTTTACCGTAACCCGGAATATTTTGGATTGCGCCTTCTGCTTCTTGGCGACCTTTAGTAACATCGAATACGGCAAGCTCACCGGCGCGGCTGGTTCCGTGATGTCCTGAAATAACCGAAACGAATTTTGTTGTGCTGTCGGGTATTGGTTTCGCGTAAAACATGCTGTTGGGCCAAAACGAATTGCTTCCGTAAAATTCAACTTGATTTGTCCCGTCGGGATTCATGTGGAATAGCAACCGCGTAAAATAATGCGGCGTGTCAATATATTCCCAACGCAAATACAAAATCCGCCCGTTCGGCAAAAGCACCGGACACCAATCTTGATCTTGTTCAAAAGTTAGTTGCCGAATTGTTTTGCCGTCGGTTTCCAACCTGTAAATATTTCCAACCGGCGAACTGCCGTCGATACACGGAACGCCCATCATGTTTGCCGTCGAAATAAAAATCGTCGAACCGTCGGGAACATAACAACCCTCGACATTGTCAACATCGTTACCGATTGACGGGGTAATTTGTTTCAGTTGCGGTTCGGCGGATGTTTTGTTCAAATTCAACTCGAATATTTGCCAAGTTTTGTCCTTCGCCAACGCCGTAACTAACGCCTTGTCCGCATCCCAATGTAAATTTATATCGCCGACGAAAGAGTTATTTGGATCGGTGATAATTGTTTCTGCGCCGTTTTGCGGAGATTGCGGGTTGATTGTTGCAAGAGCGTTGTTGTAGACGTGTTTTCCGCGAGCGGCGTTTGAAATCCAGTTAGCGGTCAAGCCTGCGTTTTTTGCACGGCGAAACAGCAGCTTGTCAAACTTCAATAACGGATTCGACAACAAAACAGTTCGCCGAAATTCCGCAAACTCCATTAGCGTTTTGGCAATCTTTTCTTGATCAGCTTCCGACAAACTTCCGGCTTTGTCCAAATTCAATACCTCAAGCTCCGCGGCAAATTTTTCGTATGATTTTTGAAATTTCTTGCCGTCGAATTGGTCGGGATATTTTTTGGACAAATCGTCGATTGCCAACTTAATCGAGCCAATATTTTGAGCGGCAAGTATCACGTCAGTACCGACAGCTTTATTCAAACGCTCAATAAATCTTTCACGCAACCGTTTGTTCAACCAATTTTGCCGATCTTTTTCCGAAGCGAATAACGTCGGGTCATTCGGGTCGGCGATGAGTTGCAGTTCAAGTATTGAAGCCCAACTTACGGCTTTGTTATTGGCTTTTGCGGGGGTTCCGGCTTTTGACGGATAGGTTCGCCAAAATTTGAATTCGATCCAATCGTATTTTTTATCGCCGGTAACGGGTTGATTATTTTTGTCGGCGAATCGGCTTAAAAATCCGCCGATATCGTGACCGATTATTTTGTCGCCGGAGGTGAAAGTTGCTTCTTTCGGAAATACAGGCAACTTGCCAAGTGATGATTCGTTGTTTACCAATCTGATTTCAAAATCTTGATTTGCGCGGCTATCGACATTGCCGGAGTAGATCAATATTTCTTTGATCGACTTTGGTTTTCCGAGATAGTAAGTGATGATTGATGGAGTTCCTTCGATCTGGACTCTTCCATCGCCGCCGTAAGTTCCGACATCGCCGTCGGTCAAAAATTGCGGCGAGCTTATGCCCGTGCCTTGCATATTAACAAGTCTGGCATCGGGGAAAACTAAAAGGTTGACATCGCGTTTTTCGCGTACAAGTTCGCGCATCTCGCCGAATGAATTTTCGTGCCACACCTTGTGGGTCAATTCAACTTGCGCGTTAGCAACCAAACCAACACAAGCGAAAACAAACACAAAAACCGTGCATATTGTATTTTTAAGGTTCATTTAACTAATAGGGTTAATTTTTAACGAAACCGGCACCGGCAAAAATTTTGCCCAAAAACAAACGCTTCACGCTGCCGCGCTCGTCGTGCCAAGTTTCAGGATTTTTAAAAAGTAGCTAGTGGGCGGTTCTAAAAATCGACTGTAATGGAAGCGTCTCGCTTCCGACTGCGGCAGCGAAGATGCCACCGTTACAGGGTTAAAACGATTTTTTAGAACTTTCCTCATATTCAGCTAACAACAATTCGACAACCACCCTCTCAAATTTGTCGGGCAAGTCGTCGATTCAACTTCGGAAATTCCGAATTTCAATTAGGAATTTCCAAATCTCACTTTGCGAGTTCTCATTCTCGCCTAGAAACAACACTTTTTCAATAGGGCTTCACAAAAAAACAAAACCACAAAAACAGTAAGCCATCGCCCCAAAATAATTTTCCCAAAATCCAAAAGAGGCAAGCGGTGAGTGTCTAGGAGAAACATCCCAATACCGGACACGTGCTATAGCGTAGCCGGTATGGCGATAGGCTTCACCCCTGAACAACCGCTTCACGTTGTTGCGTTTGCCTAACGCTCTGCGTTGTGGGTTTACCGCAGCTTCGGGAATTTTAAATACCACCTCTAGCCCCCTAGTCTCTACCAAACCACCCCTAACCACCCCAAAGGAGGGGAATTATTCCCCTCCTTCGGAGAGGTTAGGGGTGGTTCCCCACAACTTTAGGGAACTAATGATAATTTTATTTTAGGGCAATGCCTAAATAAAAAACAAACCACGAAAAACACAAAAGATATGAAAGGGGAATTTTGGATTTTGAGGAATAATTTCCGGGTCTGTGGCTTCCGGACTTGGGTCTGTGGCTCCCGGACTTGGGTCTGGCGGAAAAATACCCGGGGATTAAAGAATTATTCCATGAGGGGGAACTTCCCCAAGCCATCGCCCTGAAATAAAAGTAACCTTTCACACGGTTTTGCGTTTGCGCGGTGATATGCTCATAGTACTATGAAATTCAGTTTTTATTTTTTTGACATGATTTAACAGGATAGCAGGATAGACAGGATTTTATTATATCCTGACAATCCTGTTATCCTGTCTTAAAAACTCATGTTACGCATCGGTGATAACCAGACGTATTTTCCCCGTCCCGATATGGGACGAAATGTTGGTAGAAGATATGGTAAAAACATATTTCGTGTCCCGTAGGGACACAATGTGATTAAAACTAAACCGTCTGAAATGTCCTCACATTCCGTCCCTAACGGGACGCGAACAATGTTTTACCTTTTTTCTATCAATCGACTGAATAACCACCATCATTTTCGTATCGTGCGTAACATGAATTATTCCCCTCCTTCGGAGGGGCTATTTTGTTGTTCAGGTTGCCAATCTTGGAAACCTTTGATTTTGGACAACGAATAAATTACTGACCTTTGTCTTCGTTTTTCTCTGATTTCCTTTTCCAAATTTTGTAAATCCCGTTTTGTTGACTTAGCTTTTACCAGATCGATTTTTGACTGCTTCGACTCACCCGAAATTGCAATACCGTCAAGCCAAAAAGTTGTCCTGCTCGAAACCGGCACCAACCTAAATTTCACACGATCCACTTGCACAAAAAACGACAACATCGCCGCTTCTCTTTCCCGCTCACTCGCTTTTGCTTCGTTGACCAACGCTTTGATTTCTTCTTCCGTCAAATCCCGTTTTTCCTTGCTCTCCAGAATTTTTGTCAACTTATTTTTGTCAAAATTGTCCGACCTTGCCCAAAACTCATCGCCCTCAAGCGAAAACTCAATAACTACAAATTTGCCCCGCCCCGAATAAAACACCGCATCACAATATTCACGCGATTTTGTTTTGAACTCGACGTATCCTGCGTTGTTTGAAAATTTGATTGACATTTCGCTAAATTGCCCCGTTTCCCGCTCCTCGCCAACCATTATCGCGTCCGTCAAAGCCGGAAACCGTACCGCAAAACGTAACGTCCGCGAAACCTCCAATTCATTTCCCAAAACGCCGCCATCCTTCGGAAAATTTATCGCTATCGGCATCCGCTCAAATAACGTAACACGCAACGACCTGTCGCCAAATAAACGCCGTATTCCGTCAAAAGAAGTGAAATAATTGTCCCGCCTCGCAGCCTCAAACGAAAACTGATCGTAATACTCCTCCGTCCAATCACTGTCAATTCTCACAATACTTTCGCGTTTTTGGTTCGGCGAATCTTGGTCGAAAACCGGAAACGTTACCACCGGTCGCTCGTCAGGCAAGTCCGCTATCTTCTGCTTCAACTTGACAACTTCAGAATCGTAAAACTTCAACTCCTCACGCAACCTCACCGCGTCCAAAATCGCCGCGTCCGTCGCTTGCTCCGTCCGCTCCGCTTTGGCAACAAACTCCGCCGACTGCAATTTCAATTTGGACAAATTAGATTCTATTGCGGGAAGAGATTCCTTGACTTCATCACGCGCAACAATAAGCCGCCGCTTGCCCGATTCACTAATCGCGTTGAGTGCAATATTCCAGTCAAGCTCCAACACATCACGATTTTTTGTGTCAATATCACCAATCGTCGTAACAAACGCATCTATCGCATCACACGCCGCACCCCACGCTTCAGTTGACCGCACCCGCAACGCCGCAACCTCCGAATCCTTGCCGCCAATAGCAATCGTCGTCTTGATCCGCCGCTCCTCAATTTGCCCCAATAAATCAACACGCGCATCCGCCCCCAACCAGTCAAAAAAGAAAACAAAATAAACCGCCGCACAAATAGAAATCAAAATCATCAACCCAATAATCATCAACTCATTCGAAATGATTTTTCTCTTCGGCACAATTTCATCCTTTTTCGTCGGCAATTTCGGCGGTATTTTAGCCCGTTCTGCCGCATCGCGTTTGTCTTGCATCTTGTCCGTAAACACCGCCGCAAGAAGCGCAGTCTCCGCGTCGTTGACGGCAACCGTAACATCAGATTTTAAGGCAATTGTTTGAGATTTTGGAGGTTGGGGCTGTAGTTGCGCGGTTTCGGGGTTTATTGCGGTGGAGAAATCCGGCACCGTGAGATTCGCCTTGCAATTAGCACAAACCATCCGCCGCCCAACAAAACGCTCACTAACAGAATAAAACTTCTTGCAATCAGGACAAATAAATTCAATCATAAAATTTCGTTCAACACACTAACAACACAAATTCTAAAGATGGTCGCAGATCAAATTTCATCTTTTTGATCTTACGAATATCCCTACGAATCTGCGTTATCTACGTGCTAATATTTTTAAACAGACAAAAAACAAAACGTAGAAAAACAACTCCCGTGAATTTAACCAAATATCCACTTCCAGTCAAGAGTAATATTTGCAAAATATACCGAATCCGATATAACATTGGGCGGAATAATCGTTGCAATAGAAATAACGTCCACTAGCAAGTTATCAAACTTGCGAATAAAACCTCCGACCCTCTGTCAATTGTCAGATACGGTGCTATAATCATCAAAAATTCAGCTTTGGTGATTCTTTTTCCCAACGCCGTTTGCGGTTTGGAATCAGAACGCAAAACTGAACAAATGCAACGTGCATATACCGTAGAAGTTCACAAGATTACACAAAGACGGTTTGTTCAGATTGCCGTCGCTACGATCAGGTGAAAGCTACACAAAAGGGAATTTCTAAAAATTAGTTTTATTCGAATTCGGTTGATTTCTATCGACTGAAAACCGACCGAATTTGAAATAATTTGTTTTTGGCAAATAGTATTTTTAGAAACTCCTAAAAATTAAAATTTAACAAAAAGAGGTTAAAGTAAAAATGTTATCGAATATGCGTATCGGTATTAAATTGCTTGTCGGTTTTGGTCTGATTATAATATTGTTGGCAATAGTTGGCGGCGGCGGATTCGCGGCGTTGTTGCGGATTAGCGGAGAAACGAAAGGAATTGAGACGCAAATAAAAATATTTTCGCTCGTCAACAAAATGGTCGCAAGCACCTACGAAGCTCAACTCGCGTCTGATAAACACACGTTGTACAAAGATCCAAAATACCACGAAGAAGTATCAAAACGTTCCGAAGAAGTACAAAACGCAAGCACTGAAGCCCAAAAAATAATGATCTCAGAGACCAACAAAACTAACGCCCAAGACATTTCAAATGCCGCCAAAGAATATACCTCACACGACAAAAAATACGCCGACCTTTTGAAAGTGTATTCTGATGCACGCGTAAATCGTAACGAAGATTATAAGATTGCTAAGGAGTCGTTGGAAAAATTAATTGAACAAATTAAAAAAGTAGCGGAAGAAAAATCGCGTCAAATTGAAGTTGACGGTATCACTCAAAAATATATTTACCAAGTTGGATTTGAAACGATTCTGCTTGCAACAACAATTATTGAGCAGATTCAAGAAATACGTATCGCCTCCCGCGATTACGAAATGTCAAACGATAGTGCAACACACGGTAAGTTGCGGGAAGAGATGGACAAAATGTTCGAAAATCTCATGAGCGAGATGAAACAGCTGAAGGGAAAGTTGAGAACGCCGGAAGGAATTGCCTTGATTGACACATCAATTGAGGCGTTCGACGGATGGTACGTGTTGAACAAGTCCGTCATTGATACGTTGACCAACCTAACCAAAAACCAAGAAAGCCAAGCCAAAATCGCCGACGATATTGCCGGCATTACCAAAAAAACAGTAGCCGGGATCGAAGAACGTATCACCGGAACAGCGGAGTCCATGACTAGTTTGGTTGCTTGGGTCAATCTTGTTATCGGTATTGCGTGCGGAGTAGCAATTCTGCTTGGAATAATTGCAGGGCTTATATTGACAAAAAATATTTCAGCAGGAATGGGGTCTGCCGTAAAGGCAATGAAACAAATTGCACAATCGGGCGATCTTGCCGTCGAAATCAAATCGGAATATTTGAAACGGCGTGATGAGGTTGGCGATTTATCGCGTGCGCTTTCGTCGATTGTAGCGGAGTTTAGCAATGTTGAAAATCTTGCGAAGGAGCTTGCGGTTGGTAATTGGTTGAATGATGTCAAGGTTCGCGGCGAGCTTGATGCGATGAATTTAAATCTCAGCTCAATGCTTGAGCAAGTAAACGCTGCTCTTTTGAACACATCCAACGCGGTCGAGCAAGTCGCAACAGGTGCTTCGCAAGTAGCGGCGGCAAGTGAAAGTTTATCACAAGGCGCAACCGAATCGGCAGCAAGTATCCAAGAAATTACCGCGTCAATGAGCGAAATAGGCGGTCAAACTAACCAAAACGCACAAAACGCAAATGAAGCAAGCAGGTTAGCGAAAGAGGCGAATGATTCCGCGTCTATTGGGCAAGACATGATGAAGAAAATGATCGAGTCAATGCAATTGATAACCAAAAATTCGCAGGATGTGCAGAAGGTTGTCAAGGTGATAGATGATATTTCGTTCCAGACGAATTTGTTAGCACTTAATGCTGCGGTTGAGGCGGCGCGTGCCGGAGTTCATGGCAAGGGTTTTGCGGTTGTTGCGGAAGAGGTGAGAAATCTCGCGTCGAGGAGTGCAAAAGCCGCCGCTGAAACAACCCAAATGATCGAAAACAACAGCAAACAAATAAACGAAGGCGCAGAAATCGCAACTCAAACCGCCGAAATGCTTGATGGAATTGTGCGTCAATCGCAGCAAGTTGCATCGTTGTTGGGCGACATTGCCAAAGCCAGCACGGAACAAGCTCAAGGCGTTTCGCAAGTCTCGCAAGGATTGCACCAAATCGATTCCGTAACCCAACAAAACACCGCCAACGCCGAAGAAACCGCAAGTGTTTCAAATGAAATGAGCGGTCAAGCGAATGAGTTACAAAGATTGATAGGTCAATTTAAGATTCGCAAATCTTCAAGAGATTCGGGTTCAGCGAACGGTAATGTGCCAAATATTGTTTTGGAGCCAAAGATTTTGGTCAAGCCGGACGTTACGAAATTTGATGTCAAAAGACACGAGCCGGTAAAACAACCAACGACCATCCCGCATGCCCCAAAACCGCTAATGCCAACATTGACCGGCAAAAAACCAATTTCATCCGACCCATCGGAGGTAGTTGAGGGCGACGATTGGGGCGGCGGCAAGAGTAGCGGAGATGTGCAAATTATCCTAGACGACAAATCGTTCGGAAAATATTAAAACACTCGCGCATACCGGCTACGGTATATTTTTTCCCATTTTGAACAATTTAAGGGTCATGTACAAGCGAATTTTTTTCGCCTACACATGACCCTTTATCGTAGAAACTGATTATACCTTTTCGTCCAAATTTTAAGCGACAAAAGAAACATAAAGGATGCTAGAGACAAGAGGGACAATGTAATCATTCGCTCAATCACTAGCGTGGGATCGCCGTTTGTGGTCTCTCCGATTTGGGTAAAAGGTCTCATCTGTTCCCTTGTCCTCAATGTCCTTTTTGTCCCAATCGTCCCTTAAAAATGTCGGCATAAATTTTGAAAAATTGAGGTGATTGATGTTATTGTCGGAAGAGTATATTGAGCAGGTATTTTTTTTTGAATCTTTTATTGAGTCGATTGAGGATGGAGTGCCGACGCAAGAATTTTTGTCATCTATTCGCGGTGAATTGCTTGCAACGGCACAGTTGTACAAGGCTGTCGATTTTATGCTCACAGACGCAAAATATACCGGCGTACTCGCAAACTCAATGCAACGATTGAATCATTATTTCTCGCCGTTTCAGACATTTGTAATAGCCGAAAGTGAACGCGAAGATGGACACCTCGATTTCAAAATTGCCCTGCAAATCCTAGCACGTGAAGCAAAGTATCGAAGCAAAATACACTCAACTCAAGGCGTGTTCTTCTACCAATTCGAAGCCCTTTGCCGAAATCGACTCGGATATGTTCACGGGTTGAATATGTTGATCGAAGATGATTTTTATAATTCGGATTGGAAAAAATGGTTGACAATTTTACGTCGCCAAATTGGATTTGTATCACTCGCCGACATGATTTTTTACCGCAGCAAATACTACAAAATATACCAAACAAATCATAAACACCACAAAATCAAAAACACAAAAAATAACCTTTGGACAACTAAATCACAAAACTCTTGCCAAGACGACAACAATAATCAAAATGATAATACATCTGACGATTTTGATTCATTTGATTTTTTGGAGGGCAAAGAAAATAATGCGGATGATGTTGTGGTACTTTTTGGTGAACGCGAAGGGCGGATCGCTTTTGCAACACGTGCCAAAGAACCCGCATATCTTTTTTCTGCCTTGTCAAGACATCTAGGCTACCCAAGCGTGCCGCGAAAAAAGAATATTGTCGAAGAAGAAAATATCACGCCGGTTCTAAAACGAAGAATCGAACAACTCGAAAACCGCTTACAGCTGCTCGAAGAAGAACAACGCAACGGAATCGATTTGAACAAATACATGAAACGATAAGACATCGCCCAATAATAAATGGCTATTAACGTTCAATAAACGGTTTTACTTTAGGACATTAATGGTAATTTTATTTCAGGGCGAAAGATTTTTGCCGTTTTTTCGTTGCGCCTTTGGTATGATATTTTCACGATTGGTTTTTAGGAGTTTTCCGAAACCTACCGCTCATATCGGTTGCGGTGTATCGTCTCAAAAAATGCTTTGACGAATTCTGATAGTATTTTGCGCAAATCTGTTTTATTACCGGTTAGGTCAAATACTGTCGTTATTTCTCGATCAAAATCATTTGGTACATCTTTTGCCGAATTGTTGATGTTTATACCTATTCCGATAATTACGAAATTGGGTTTGGGCGATTCTATCAGTATTCCGGCAATTTTTTTCCTGTTTACGCAAACGTCATTCGGATGATGTACCTCGATCACATCAGACGGCAAAATATATTTTGTCAAAACATCCGAAACAATGTTGCCGACGATTGGCGAAAATTCCGGTAAAACCTCGCGCCGAATCGGAAAATATTCCGCGTCAAGTTCTAACCCAAACGACATCATCAAACAACCTTTTGCACTCCACCATTTTTTGTTCCCGCGTCCGCGCCCCGCCGCCTGCTTGCCCGCAACAACAAGACACGGAAATATACCGCCGCAATCGACAGATCGCGCACTTGAACAACTACTAAATATTTCACGAACCCTATCACTAGTCGATGAAATCAATTCATGATACTCATAAACCCGAACCGGTAATAACTCACACAACTCAATGTCTTCTAATCCACTATCTCGCATCAGATTTAAATAAATGACAAAAGGAACAACAACGAATACTGGCTTCGGTATAAAACAGTTCTTATTTTTTCTTTGATCGCAACATTGCCCAGAATGGGTGTAGGCGGTCGCCTCGTGTTTTTACATCGTAGAGAATTACGGCAATGTCAGGTAAAATTTGTTGGCTTCGCGGGTTGTAATTTTTGTTCCCAACATTTACCGTTACTTTGCTTGTTGGTTTGTAATTTGCCATCTCCGGCAAAATGTCGGGATTCAAATATATCGTAACATCCACATTTTTCGGCACATTGTCAACTTGTATTCCATTGCCCGCCGGAAGCAATCTTGATTTAATTGTTAATTTTTTATTCGTACTTCCCCATTCAATCGGGTCAGTAATATATTCCGGCGCGGTATTGCTCAAATTACCAAGCTCAACCCACCAAAAAAAATTGTCCCACGACCTCATCGAATTTACAACAAATGATCGCGGCGCAAAATTACGTACATGCAATTTCATCCAATCAAATACCGGAACAATCTCATCATGAAACATCTCCATACCATGACCAATATATCTAATAAGCGTTATTTCATGCGGCTCCTTTTGACGGACAAGATAATTGTTAAAAATTGGCGCATTGTACAAAAGAGTATTCACTCCATTCTTGCCCTCAAGCTCGCCGCAAACAAAGTAAACCGGTAAATGTTGAACGTTGTCTTTATATTCATTTATGTATTTTGACGCGACAGCATTGAACGGAACCAACCCTGCCCACAAATCAGGGTGCGCCAAACCAACATCCCACGCAGCCGTCCCGCCCGTCCCATGCCCCGATAAATAAACTCTGTCCGTGTCAATATTAAAACGCTTGATCGCATCCTTCAACGAACACAATACCGCCGCATGAGCAAACGCTGAAAAATCATAATCAAATAATTGTAACGGATTCCAATTGGGCGCAATAACAATATAACCATGCCGACCGCTTTGCCCCACGCGATTATCGCCGCGCCACTCGCCCGCCCAAAAATTTATCTGCGAATCCGGCGTTTGCGAAAAACCATTTAACGTTACAATAACCGGATAATGCACCGTCCGATTAGGATCATACTCCGGCGGTAACTGAACCGCATACTCAATATCATGCACGACTCCGCCAATCGGACTTGGAATTTTAAGACGAAAATAACCAAGCTTGTCCGTAATAATCTCCTCCGGCAATATCGGCTTCGGCGGCGGCATATACGCAATCATCGAAGCGACCAACGCCGGACTGATTGATTCCATTGATTTAATTTGCTTAATAATTTCTGCTTGACGAATCGTTTCGCCGCCGCTTTGCAAATACTCTGTTACAAGACGACGAATTGTTGGCAATGATTGCGCAACCAATAATCGATTATTATCCGCATTGGAACCGCAAAACCAACCGGTAATCCCAATCGCTAACTTCTCCGAATCACTCAATTCAGGATCGTTAGCATACATGTAAAACGATTCCATCCGGTCAATTGTGTTCGGCGTTAAACCTGTTTCAATCTCCTCAATTATCTTCGGAATCAAATCACTACGCTTTTCCTCAACCGGTAATCGATTGTAAATTGCGTGCAATTGTTCAATGATTTCTTTCCGTTTTTTTTCCAATTCATCATAACGCAATAACATTCGCCGAACAACCGAAAAAAGTTCCTCCGGCAAATCAATACCCTTCGCCATATCATCCAAAAAACGATGAACCAGACTGAATTGTCCCGCATTCCAACGCGATTCCATGTCATCGATCAGACGTTGAAATTTTTGTTGGCGAATCATTCTGTAAACAGATGAAAAGCGTTGTTGGATTTCAACATTGTCGCTTTCCGATTTCAATATCTCCTCAAGCTCGTCCTCCGCTTCGTCAAGCATCCCGCTCTGAATATAAAACCGAACCAACCTCACACGATCATCAATCCGCTCAGGATCAATTAACCGCATTAAAATAGGATTCAATTGCTCACGCGGCAATGTCCTAGTTGAAAGCCGCATGTCCCAGACAATCGGACTGCTGTTCATGTGCAATCCTCTTGCGCGAATATAACGCGGCGAAATCTCCGTTATCACTTGCGTAATTAACTCAACTCCGCCCAAATGCCGCGCACGAACAAGACGACGACCAAAACGATCAAATTTCACTCGCGGATCAAAACTGCCAAGTATTGCAAGTTTCTTACCGGTTTCACTAAACGGTAGTTTTGTCTTGAACACTTCGGGCATCTCATTGACAACCTCCGGCATAACTCCACGTCGCAACTTGTACTTCGGAACATAAATAAACCGCAAACCGTCATTAAGCACAACTATCATTTTTGCCTTAATCACTCCAGCCGTCTCCAACTTTTCATCCACTCGCTCAATCTCAGTTACCTCGCCAACAATAAACCTGCCGTCATCCATCGCAATCTTAACAGGCTTACCATACACCGGCAAAATAAAAAATAATTCAAATACTATAAAACAAAACAAAAATCTTTTCATATAAAATTAAATTTCTTTATGGGCGGGTGGTATGCTTTGCATACGGGAACTTCCTAAAACCGGTTTTTTGCGGATGTGAAATAATCAACAAATATTCCAATGAGGTTTTTGGAAATTCCCTTGAACATAAATTTTTTTTGGCAACTTTAGGCATCGCCTTGAAATAAAATCCATTAATGCCCTAAAGTTAAAGGGAACCATCCTAAAGCATACTGAAGCTACTTTAAAAAGCTGAACACGCAAGCGCAACAACGTGAAGCGGTTGTTCAAGGGCGAAGCCTATCGCCTTACCGGTTACGGTATAGTTATCGGCAATTTATGAGTACGAAATATTCGGTGAAAATTTTATTTTGTCAATGCGTGTAGAATTGACCTTAAATGTGTTCTCTATTTTTGCCAAATTGTTTATTTTATCTTTTATTTGCCTTGTTGTGAAAAATAAATTGAATTAAAGCAGCGGATAGTGAAAAATTTTTGTTTTTTGAACTTCCATTGATTTAAAAAAATTGTTATTGTTCGCGTATCGTGTTGAAAGTTGCTTTTGAGAAATTGGAATCCGAACGCGATCAACATATACTCAAGCTACTTTAAAATTCCTGAAGCTGCGGTAAACCTACAACGCAGAGCGTTAGGCAAGCGTAACAACGTGAAGCGGTTGTTCAAGGGCGAAGCCTATCGCCCTACCAACTACGGTATTAAGTCAAAATATTTTTTCAAGGACAAAGCCTATTGCCTATGTCGGCTACGGTATAACCTTTAAGTTTAATATATAAATTATGTCTAATCTTCAAAGTATGACTCGTGGTGAACAAGTGCGTGAATCTTCGCATGGTATTCATTTCACTATAACACCAACGCCGCCAGTAGAATCCCCTTCGGAAGTGATAGATGAAGCAGATCAATTGTGGATTCTTTACAAACAGAATCCTACGGATCAATTGCGTAATCGTCTTATTGAACGTTATATGCCGATAGTCCGCAGTCGTGCGGAACGTATCTGGGCGCGTTTGCCGGACGGGATAGAGCTTGACGATTTGATTTCGGCGGGTAATTTTGGTCTGATGGACGCGATTTCTGTTTTTGACCCAAGTCGAGGAATAAGATTCGAAGCATTTTGCCTGCCGCGAATTCAAGGATCGATTGTTGACGAGTTGCGGAAAATGGATTGGGTGCCGCGTGTTGTCAGGTCAAAAGCAACTAAATTAAATGACGCATATAAAAATCTGCAAATTGAACACGGACGAAAACCAACCGATCAAGAAGTTGCCGATTACCTCAATGTTTCTGTCGAAGAGTTGCAGCAACTTTACGCCGAAACTCACAACGTAAATATTTCAAGTTTGGACAAATCTTGGGGGGATAGCGACGGTTCAAAAGAAATGCGTGAAATTGATGTCGTGCCGGACAAAAGAAGCGAAGACCCGACAGAAAGACTTGCGAAAATTGATGTCATCCGAAACTTTACAAAAGGATTGACAAAAACCGAAAGAATGATCGTAATTTTGTACTACTACGAAGAATTTACAATGCGTGAAATCGGCGCAGCTTTAGAATTATCCGAAAGTCGCGTTAGCCAAATGCACAGCGCAATAGTTGACCGAATCAAGAAAGTGTACAAAAGTCAACTTTGACATTTGACAAACGCCCCGCAATATACTCAAGCTACTTTAAAATTCATGGAGCTGAACACGCAATCGCAACAACGTGAAGCGGTTGTTCAAGGGCGAAACCTATCACCCCACCGGC
Source organism: Planctomycetaceae bacterium (assembly GCA_031268995.1). Lineage (GTDB taxonomy): Bacteria > Planctomycetota > Planctomycetia > Pirellulales > Thermoguttaceae > WRKP01. The sequence goes on along the minus strand of JAIRWK010000119.1, from coordinate 1,791 downwards.
TACGGTATACCGCAATTGCTTCACGCGAAGTGTTGCGAATTTATGGTAAAGCATTGCACAAAAATAAATGACCATTAATGTTCAACAAACGGTTTTATTTTAGGGCGATTCTAAAGTAAAAAGAACCACCCCTAGCGTTATGGCATTTAACGGTAATTTTATTTTGGGGCGATACCTGATGAGATCAAATTATGCCTCCATGCACGCGATAAATGGTCATGTGGTTGGGTTGATCGAGAAACCAAAACCGTTGCCATTCGTCCGGCACCAACCGTAATCCTTCAGATGCGTTTACGAGTTGTTGAATACGTGTTTCGGGATCGCCAGAAAACGGCGGTATCAGGCAACCGCTCGCACTCACCAAAACTAAACCCAACACAATCACCAATAATAATCTTTGAAACATTTTATTCACCAAAATCCTCTCAACATTGAAACCAATACGGACAAGAAATTTTGCCATTGACACCGGTGCCGATAAAACGCCGACGACCGAATCCTCTACCCGCACAGTCCGAATTATCGGAAAAATATGACAAGGGACTAAAGAAAACATTTGATAACGTAAGAAATTTTTCCAATGTTGTTATACCGTAGCCGGTGGGGCGATAGGCTTCGCCCTTGAGCAACCGCTTCACGTTGTTGCGCTTGCGGGTTCAGCTTCAGGAATTTTAAAGTAGCTTCAGCATAATTCAGTTGTTAAAATAGACAATTTATACTCAAGTCGTTTTAAAATCAGCACGCAGATTCGTTAGGGATAATCGCAGACCAGATTCTATACCGAAGCCCGTCGCCGGTGCCGGTTTCGGTATAACTCTTTTCTGTCTTTATTCTTTCACCGAATCAAAATTAGTATTCTATATTCGGGATTTCCGAAGATAAAATACTGAAAAACAAAAATCATTTTTTGTCTTTGAACAACTGGATTGTCTCATAGAGTTTTACAGTGGTAGGTGATTTTTTGAATTCACCTTCTTTTCGGTAGTTGATCATTACAGCTCGCTGAATTGGATTCATTTTTTTCAAGCCACGACTTTAACTCATCAAGCACCTTATCATCTTCCGTTGCACAATATTGGTAACATATTCTTGTCCAGCGAATCTCATCCCTTAACGTACTTGGTTCAAATTTCTCTTCGAGTTCTTTCCATCCTCCCCAATCCTCTGGCAAATTCGGATAACAAGGATAAAGATTACGAAGTCGCAAAAACACTTGTGGTGCGTCGTATGAATACCCAACTTTGACTTTTTTTCGTATCCATTTTTCTGAGTCATCCTTCTTACTGTTACGATTGTATCTTTCGTCCAGATTCAATGTCGGAAACAAGTACCAAGGCGTATTTCGATGCCATTCCTCCAACAATTTCATTTCGTTTTCTTTACGCGGTTGAATCTTAATTTTTTCACTCAATACGGAAGGGTCATCAAAGTAAGGTCGAAATTCGACGCGGAGTTCCATTTCTTTTCCCTGTTGTTGCAAGTTTTTTTGTACATCCTGCCAAAATGGTGTGTGTAAGTCTTCCAATGATACCACGCGTATGTCGTATGCAAAAAGTAAAGCAGAAGATCGCGGATTAACCAAAACTTTCGGTAAGGCTCCAATGTCAATACGAGCAGTAAGCTTTTCTATGTAAGGGTAAATTGCCCACTTTTTTTCACCATCAAAAATGAAATTTTGTAACTATTCAGTAGCCTAAAAAGATTTATACTAAAGGAGTTAAATCCTATTACCGATTTGTTGTAAATTTAACGATCAAATCCATAATTGCTTAAATATTAGCAGCTTAGGTT
>JAIRWK010000116.1 GCA_031268995.1 Planctomycetaceae bacterium | reverse complement strand
AACCTAAGCTGCTAATATTTAAGCAATTATGGATTTGATCGTTAAATTTACAACAAATCGGTAATAGGATTTAACTCCTTTAGTATAAATCTTTTTAGGCTACTGAATAGTTACCTTTTAATTTTGTTGTATTCTCTTGTTTATTTATGGTGGCTAGTAAGGAAATCAAATGAAATTTAACAATTTATACTCAAGCTACTTTAAAATTCCTGAAACTGAACACGTAAGCGTAACAACGTGAAGCGGTTGTTCAAGGGCGAAGCCTATCGCCCTACCGGCTACGGTATAAAATCACAACAAAGTGAAACGATTGTTCAATTGTTACGCTTACCATAAATAACGGTTGCGGTATATTTTTTGAATAGATCGGCAAAAATTTTTAAGTTTTTGGAGATTTTGATGTAGTTGTTACGAGGGGGTACTCGACTTTTTTGTAAAAAAATGGTTTACTATACCGTAGCTGGTGGGTGGTAGGGTTTATCCTTGAACAACCGCTTCGTAATGTTATGCTTGCGTGTCTGGTTTTGGGAAATTAAACCGGCTTGAGCGTACATTGCAAACGGTACGAATAAAGCCTACCGCTAATACCGGCTTCGGTACACTAATACCGGCTTCGGTACACGTTTTTTTTCACCTTATTTTTTTTCACCTTAAAACTGTAGTTTTTGACAAATGCCTAATTCCTATAATGAACCGCATTTCGTATCTCAAATTGATATTGCCCACTCGAATCAACAACAGGAATCTCAATCCCAAACACCAATAAATCCAGTGCAAGACTCGCTTTCAGAGTTATGTCTTTTGGTGAGGGAGTTGCTTGTAACGCAAGACAGACAGAATGAACTTCTGGAAGACCTAATCACACAAACAGGACAAAGCCAACGCCGAAAATCTGTCGAATTAGCGTTGTGGAAGCGTTCTAATCCTGAGTTATCGGAGTATTGCCGTAGAGCTGCGGTGAAATTAGAGCGGGTACAAACCGACCTCTTGTCAACTATCACAGGAGAAATTGATTCCAATTCTGATGCGTTGTTGGATAGCGAATTTTGTTTGAATGAGTTTGTTGACAGGTTTGGCATGAAGTTTATTCAGTTAAATGCGCTGTTGCAAATACTAACACAACTCGGTAACGCACCAGATATCAGAGTACAACGAGGCAACGGAAGCGTTACAAAAAGAACAGTCAACGAAAAAGGATAGATGCTCAAGCCGTTTCATACCGCTACATGTTATACTCAAGCTACCTTAAAATTCATGGAGCGGAACTCGCAAGCGCAACAACGTGAAGCGGTTGTTCCTGGGCGAAGCCTATCGCCTTACCAGCTACGGTATATTAGTTAGTTGGGGTACGACAGCCGCCGAAATTTAAAGTGCAGACAGTTTAAAATCCCCGAAACCGGAACACGCAAACGTAACAACGTGAGCGGTTGTTCGAGGGCGAAGCCTATTGCTATCACCGGTTTCGGTATAACAATTTAGTCAAAAAGTATGCCGAAGATTCTTTGTATAATTTCGATTTCGATATCGAGTATAGTGTTTTTGCTTTTTCTTTTGAGTTTAATTGTTGGCGTGCCGTTTACGCGTGATGGCGGGATTTTGGTCAACATAGGATTCATTATAGGCTCGGTAACAATTGGAGTCCTGAGCGCGCTTACATACCTAGAAGTACGTTGACAGATATCTTTTTTGTCCGATCTTTTTAAAGGGACGTAAGGGACAGGTAAAATCTTATCCCGCGATTGGGCGACCGCAAGGGGTGACCTTACGTTCAGTTTGAGCTTTGCCCTTCGTGTTTTTAATGTCCCTTGTGTCCCTCGTATTCGTTAAAAAGATCGGAATTTACGGTCGGGCATTTTTTCTTTTATGGGCGGTATGAAATCATGTGTTTTTATTTTTTGAATTTGAATTTTGATCTTAGCATTGACAGGCTTTTGGGGACGGCGATTTCGGGTGGTTCATTGCCTTCAAACTCTAGCGAAATAAAACCGCGATAATTATGTTTTTGCAATATCTCAGCAATTTTGTCATAGTCAATCTCAAGAGAATACCATTTCCCGCCGCCAAAATATGTTTTAGTTTGAACAAGTACGGCTTTGGGAACTAGCTTTTCAAATTTGGCATAATAATCTTCAAAAAAATTACCGGTGTCGGCGGTAACTTGCAGGTATGGCGAGTTGACGGCATCGACAATTTTGAGAACGCCCTCGGGTGTGCTGCCAAGCCCCCAATGATTCTCAAGCCCCATCACTACTCCCGCCGCCTCCGCAAACGGCACTAATTTTCTAAACGAATCAATCACCCAAGGAAAACCGTCCTCGTCCGTGTAACCCTCCAACGGCGGCTCAACTCCGCGATTTTTCATTAAGTCATCGAATGTTTTTGTTGTACTCCATCTACCGGTATTTACGCGAATCGTAGGAATGCCAAGATTGTGAGCCAGTTCAATACTTTGTTTCGTTTTGTCAATATTGGTTTGGCGGATTTCCGAATCGGGCGATACGAAAGTCTGATGAGTTGAAAGCCCACAAAGAAAAAGTCCGCGAGACAAAGTTTGACGTTTGATTTCGGCGATTGTTTTGGGGTCTCTTTTGGTCATTTGCACTTCAAGGATTTCAACCGCATCAAAACCGAATTTTGCCGCAAGGTCAATACATTTTTCAATCGGAACTTCTTCTTTTTCAAAATGCCAAAATGAATAAGTAGAAACACCGATAAGATTTCCGGTTCTTGCGCCGGAGGTTTGGGTTGTTGTTGTTGTTGTTGTTGTCGTTTGTGTGGTTTCGTTGGCGAATATTTTTGGGCGGTCGGATTTTTCACGCAACGTACTTGCCAAAATTCCACCGACAATCCCACAACTCGCAATTTTGTAACAAAAATTACGACGTGATACCGACGCCGGTATGGGCGGTAGGCTTCGCCCTTTAACAACCGCTTCACGTTGTTGCGATTCCGTATCCAACTTCGGGAGTTTTAAAACAGCCTCAGTAGAAACGCTATCGCCTATTTTGCTTTTTTGTGTTTTTTTAGTTTTTAACATTTTATTATTATACTCAAGCTGTTTTTAAATTCCCGAAGCTGAACACGCAATCGCAACAACGTGAAGCGGTTGCCCAAGGGCGAAGCCTATCGCCCTATCGGCTACGGTATATTGTTTGAAGTGTTAAGGTTCTACACGATCAAGAGCCTTAAACGATCAGTATAAAGTAGCTCAGGTATATATCAAGCGATATTGTGCCATACATTAGAAATTTCAAAAAAAATTTTTTGCCCGCAGGGTAGGGTGTCCTGAATGTGGAATTTTCTGGTTACGAAATGGGGTTGTCAATAATTTATCATATATTCACTGGTATCCTGTCCTACGTCGAATAATGTTAATTGGTTATGCTTTGTGGTTTTGTTGTTTCTGTAATTTTTTTCGTTTAATGCTTGAAATATAGGTGTTTTTTCAAATTGTGGCAGACTCAAAATCTGTAGAATTTGATAAAAAAATTACTACATTTTGAGTTCCTTTATTTTTGTGAAAATAAATTGACCTGTAAACATAATGACTTACCTTTCGTTTTTTAATCGTCTCAAAAAATCAATTTGAAGTCGATGCTGGTCAAAATTTTACATAACTATTAAAAAAATAATAGATTACAAAAAAACCAAACAACTTTAATGGGACACTAGTGAATTATTTTGTTAAATTTATCTTTTAATGAGTCAAAATATTAGCGAAGGAAAAATTGCTTATCTTCTTGGACTTAATGATTAATTACTTTATCAAGTTCATCTACCGGCAATTCTTTCCAAATTTTTTGAATATTATCGCAAACATTGGAGGCAAGCCAAGGATTTTTCTTTAAATTTTCCATCAATTTTTTTGTTTCGTCATATTCCCTTTTTATTTCGGAGTCTTTCGGCATTGCATTGATTTCATTCTGCAATTTTCTGATCTCCGCTAATTTCTTTTCGTTTTTGGCTTTAGTTTCTTGTAAACTTGCCAGCTGGATATTGAGCTTACTCATTTCCTCCACTAGTACTTGCCGCTCGTTTTCTAAATCCTGCTCCGCTTTTTGATTTTCCTGCCGCCGATTCGCTCGCTCGGTATTTAAGCGAGTAATTTCCGTCATTATTTCTTGTTTCGCCGCTTCCAACGTCTGAATATCAAGCAATTTCTTGACGATACTCGTTAACCGCTGTGTTGCTTCTTCATCCAACATTGCGTTTTCGTAGGGATTGATAATCTCTTGTATTGTCATTGCGGTAAATCCTCCATTGTAATTGTCTGTGATTCGTCGTCGCGCATAATGTGATTGCCCAATAATATTTCTGCTAAATTGTTCATTTCGCCTGCATTGCCGAATTTTGGATTTTGTTTCATCCGGTCAATCAGCACCAACAATGGTGTCTCCGTTTCCGGCGCGAGTTCCAACTTATTTCTCCGTAATGCCTTTTTCAATATGAGCAAACAATCTTCGGCTTCGTAATCGGGAAAATTTATGATATAAGGAAACCGCCGCTCCCAACCGGGATCGGCATTAAACAAACGTTGCATCGGTTCGGGATAACCGGCTAAAATTGTAAACACATGGGCATTCTGGAGAGATGTTACTTCCTGTGTGATTTGCCCGATAATATCTTTATTGAAAGAATCCTGATCACCTGACGATTGACATAAATTATGAGCTTCATCAACGAACAACACCTTTCCTTCTTCACGTGCTTTGGTAAATGCTTCCGACACTCTTCCCGACGATTGACCAACATAACCTGCCTTCAAATTCAACGCCGAAATTTCCACAACATCAGTTCCTTCGATCAACCCGACAGCATTAAAGACTCGACTCATATATCTGGCAATGGTTGTTTTTCCCGTACCGGGATTGCCGACGAATCTCATGTTGTATTTTGCGTCCGTTCCTAAATTGTTTTTTTCATTGTAAGCGATTCGTTTTGCAATGCGGAGAATTTGGTCTTTTACGCTTTGCAAGCCGACGAAATTTTTATTAAGTTCGTCAATAATTTCATCAATTGTTGCACCGCGTTTCACGCTCGGAATATCCAACATTCCAATTTCGGCAAATTCGTTTCTCCGTGCGGCATTTTTAACTATCGTTTCGGCAAGATTTCTTGCGCCGCCGGCGTTTTCCATTTTGCCAATCTTAATACGTCCGGCAATATATTTGTGCAACGGTTCGCGGGCATTGTTTGCTAATCGATAATGTTCCGCCTGCAATATCCGTTCTGTAATTTGGAATAGCTCATCAGCAGAATAATCGGGAAATTCAATCGTGTTGTCGGGATGATTGAAACGTCGCGGTACACCGGCGTTAATTTTTAACGTCCGTTGCAAATATTCGCCGCCGTATCCGGCAGCCAACACGGTTAATTCGTCCCGATGGTCTTCCATTGATTTCATCAGGACATTTTCAAATGCTTGCTTTAACCATTCCTGATCCGCAAATTGATAAACTTCATCAATAAATAACACGCCGCCCATCGCATCCGCAATAACCGCCTTCAACTTTTCCATTGATTCGCCCGGATTATAACCGCTGGAAATATCCGCAACCGAAATTTCAACAACTTTATCCGTTCTCCGCAAACCAAGTCCGAAATAATACTTTGCCAAAATTCGCGCAACAACCGTTTTCCCTGTTCCCGGATTGCCAACTAACAATGAATGAAGTGAAAAATCTTTTGTATCGCGTCCGTTTTCCTGCCGCCTTTTAATCATCGTAGCAAGTCCGAAAAGCCCTTTGAGTTTTTCCCTTACATTCGCAAGACCAATTAAATCATTCAATTCTTTTTCTACATCTGCCAATGCTTGTTTTCGTTTTGCTTTGCTGTCGTCTTCAAAGATTTGTTCTAACACTTTGGGTTGCGGTTTTTCCAGCATTTTACGGCGAATCATTGAAACGATATTATACATCGCCATATTTTTTGATGCGATATATTTTGCAATATGCTTCGGATGACCTCCCAAACCGTATCGGCATTGCAAGCGAGTTAGCACCCCTGTTATCTCTGTCAAATCAGGATTTCCGATCTCAATATTCACTGTTCGGTCAGCAAGTCCGGAAACCAGCCGATCTGAAGCAAGTGAAAATTCCTGATCTGCAAGGTTGACATCTTCACCGTATTTCATTTTTACTGGGTTGATGACAAGAATCGTTGCGGTATCGGGACAACCCGGTTGAATTTTTGCCCATTCCCGAATCGTCCTGACTTTTTGTTCCGAAGCGGGTGTCAGTTTTCCGTCGGCGTGTTCTAAAACTTTTTCGGTGTTACATAAAATAATGAATGCCTTCGTTTTGTGCGGGATCAAACGGTTTTTAATACCGTCGAAGATTTGTTGTGCTTTGCTTGCGGAATTCGTTTGAACTTGTTCAACAGCTTGCACGGTGTCAGGCTGCGAAACCGAAGACATGCTGTTTGTACTACCCAATGGGTTATTTTGCGGCGGCGGCAACGGCGGCGGCGTACTGCGGCTTCGAGAAACACTGCCCGCCTTTTTCTTCGGGTCTTCGGATTTACCTTGAACGATGTCGTTGTATTTTTCCATCATTTCAGGTTTTGCGAAACGCATCGTCATCTTTTCGTCGAAGGCAACCGCTATTTCGTATCCTTGTTTGACCGCATAATACAAAAGAGCATCTTCAATGTTAGCGCAAACTCCACGCACGGAATCGGCAAAATATGCATCCGCTGTTTTACCGGTCAGCACAAATTGCCGTCTCCCAAATTCAACAACTAACTTTTCATAAAGACGTTTGCAAAACATTTATTTGGTATGCACTCAAGCTACTTTAAAATTCATAGAGCTACGGTACTCCTGCAACACAAAGCGTTAGGCAAGCGTAGCAACGTGAAGCGGTTGTTCAAGGACGAAACCTATCGCCCTACCGGCTGCGGTATTGCGGTTGTTACACCCCTCGTTGCCGAATTTTTTCTTGTTGTTGAATCTTTTGTTGTACTCGCACTCCGTCCTTGTTTGCCGGTTTGACATGCGACGCACGCCCCCAATCCGTAATTTCCAGATCAACCGTACTCGAAACTTTTGTCTGTAAATCGGTCAACTTCTGATGACATTCCGATTCTTGTCCTTCGGGAATATTTTCCACTTCAAGATTGACTTTACCGTCCATATCAATTGCCAACCGCATATCACCAGTTTCACCTTTTGACTTCGCGAAAATTGTGATGTTACCGAGCATTGTATTTTCTTCACCGTCCTTCGGTTCGTAATTGACATCCGGTTCGTCATATTGCAAATCCGTCAATGCGGCTGTAATTGCATCAGCAATGATTTCACGTTGTTCGAACTTCTGTTTCGTTTGCAATGCCGTATCATAAAATTTGCGATACATTGCAACAGATTCTTGTGCCAATTTTGTGCTGGTTTCGTATTGTAACGTTTTGAATGCCTTTTCAGCTTCCGTCAAATGCTTGTTAATCATTACTGTTGACTCTTCGCCAAGCCAATCCTGAATGAATGTCAAAGTATCCGCCTCCATTTCGTTTTTCGCATTGTCAATACTGCTCCTTGCATTTTGGCGGAGGATTTCTTGTCTCCGTTCTTCGGCGGCTTTCTGCTGAATTACCAACAGCGTTTCTTCATAAACAAGTTTGGCATTGCGGGCGGATTCGATTGCCGCATTGATTGTACAAACTGCCCGATCAGCTATAACTTGTCCATTGCTGATAATACCACGAACTGTTCTCGCCGAAGAAGCCGTTTTACGTCTTGCTTCCGCGAATTTTCCTTTCAACTCACTATTTGCCGTGTTGAATTTGTTGTTCAAATCGTCTGCTTCAGCGAATAATTCTTCCGCTTTACGGAATGTTTCCTCCGCTTCTCTTTTCGCTTGCGGGGTGCCGGACGTGTTACGAAGTTGGGCAAGTTCCCGTTCCGCTTTTTGACGAGCAACGTTAAGCGATTGCTTTTCATTTTGCCAGCGGGATTCCGCGTTCGATAGGAGTGATTGCACAGGACGTTCCTGCCGATTGATTTCGGCGAGCATATCGCCCTTATGTTTTTGGTGTTCCTCCATTGCTTTATTCACTCCCCGTGCGGCGGCTGTACTTCCCTTATAAACGCCGTATCCCATTAATCCAACCGCAACCGCCGGTAATGCAACAGCTGCAACCGCCCCCAATCCTATAATCGCGCCCCCGCCAACTACCACTGTTCCTGATTTCGGTCCACTCATATTATTTTCTCCTTTTTTGGGTTTGTATTTAACGATGAATTACTCAAACGTAACAAATTTATTTTTTGTGTTATGCCGGAGCCGGTATGGGCGGCAGGCTTCGCCCTTGAACAACCGCTTCACGTTGTTGCGCTTCCGTGTTCAACTTTAATGTAGCTTTAGTACATCGAACCATTTCATGCTTATCTGCACAAATTACAACATAAAAACTACGAAAAATCCACATTTATTTCACGCCGTTGTAATTCGGTTGTCAACTTGTCAATAAAATCCTTCGACGGAACACCGCTAATCAGTAATTTACCGTTCATATCCAATTCGATTTCGATTTGCCGTTCGCTGGCAATATACCATTCGTCGGCTTCGTTGCGGTATCGCGGTGTCAAAAAATGGAACCGCTGATTGCCGCTGCCCCGCCAACGCTGTCCGTTGTCTAACCCTTGCCGATATTCGCCGTCAATTAACACGTCAATCAACAGCAATACGTCCTGCATTTCTCTGTTGTCCTGCAATTCTTCCAACGTATAACCGGTGTAACAAAGAACGGATAAGTTTGACTGTTGTTTGGCTAACGTTAAAAACTCTGCCAACTCGTCAAGCGGTTGCATCAACGGTTCTCCGCCGGAAAGTGTAATGCCTTCAATATCTTTACTTGCCGAGACCCAACCAGCGAGTTCTTCCGCACTCAACGTTTCATGTTCTGCGGTTTCGTTCATTGTATCTGCGATACATCCCGGACATTTTCGGCAACAACCGTGAAACCATATTACACTGCGTAATCCGGGTCCCAACACTTTACAATGACTTTTTTTTCTCGCAATTTGCATTGTTTATACTCAAGCTGTTTTAAAGCTGATTACGCAAGCATAACATCGCGAAGCGGTTGTTCAAGGACGAAACCTACCGCCCATACCGGCTTCGGTATATTGCAACTTTATTGAGACCTTGATTGAAACATTAAAGCGGTACACCGTATTGTTTGGCAACTACTTCAAGTCCGCCCGATAAACTTTGTCCAACTGCACGAAATTTCCATGCGCCGTTGTGGCGGTAAAGTTCGCCAAATATCATTGTTATACTTGTACTGGCATCTTCCGAAAGATCAAATCGGGCGATCTCTTCATTGCCGTCAAGATTGACAATCCGAATAAACGCTCTACTCACTTGACCGAAATTTTGACCGTTTTTTTCGCCTTCGTGAATTGTTACCGTGAAGACAATTTTTTGCACATCTGCCGGAACGGAATTTAAGGTTACGAGAATTTCTTCATCGTCGCCTTCACCTTCGCCGGTTCGGTTATCGCCCATGTAAGCGACACTGCCGCACGTCGATTTTGATTGGTTATAAAAAATGAAATCGGCGGCACTGCGGACTCTGCCGGATTCGTTCAACAAAAACGCCGAAGCATCCAAATCAAACGCCGAACCTTGTGTCGCACGAACATCCCAACCAAGACCTATCTTGATTTTATTCAACCCAGGAGCTGCTTCGCTCAACGAAACATTTTGTCCTTTTGTAAGTGAAATTGCCATGATGATTGATTCGGTATTAAGTTTTTCATACCGTCTAGTGGTTACAAAAAAATTGGAAAAGCAATCGGAAACAAATTTGTTTCGTTTCCAATTGTTACGAATATACCGAAGCCGGTATGGGCGGCAGGCTTCGCCCTTGAACAACCGCTTCACGTTGTTGCGCTTGCTTAACGCTCTGCGTTGCAGGTTTACCTCAGCTTCTGGAATTTTAAAACAGCTTGAGTATAATTTGGGAAGTTTCTTCTAAACAATCACACCAATTGCCACTTTTTTATTTGGGGAAAATTATTTTTGGGCGATGTCTTAGTCAAAGTGCCTTTGCCTCACTACCAACAACCGCCGCATTATACTCTACCGAAATTTATGCACAATGTACGCAAATAAAAATGGCTGTACCGAAGCCGGTGTGGGCGACAGGCTTCGCCCTTGAACAACCGCTTCACATTGTTGCGTTTGCTTAACGCTCTGTGTTGCAGGTTTACCTCAGCTTCAGGAATTTTAAAACAGCTTGAGCATATACCCGATCTGTTTGGGTTATTCGCGGATGCCTGGTATTTTGAATTTTGAGCAGAATTCTGAGATTTCTTGGCGGATGTTTTTTGTGTGTTGGTCAATGTTGTTGATGTTTTTGCAGACGCGGTCAATCCAGTTGGCGACGAGTTCCATGTCTTGTTCTTTCATTCCCATCGCTGTCAACGAAGGCGTGCCAAGACGCACTCCACTTGTAATAAACGGACTGCGGAAATCACCAGGTACCATGTTGAAATTCGCAATAATGCCCGATTTCGCCAACGCAATCGCTGCGTCTTTGCCGGTAAACTTCTCGTTGCGAAAATCCAAAATCAATAAATGCGTGTCCGTGCCGCCGCCGGCAAGCCGCCAACCCTTGCCCAACAACGAATCAGCTAACGCCTTCGCGTTCTTGACAATCTGAACCCCGTAATTCTTGAAATCATCCGTCAACGCCTCCTTGAACGCAACCGCCATGCCCGCAATAATATGTAAATGAGGTCCGCCTTGCAAACCCGGAAATACCGCACGGTCTAAACGTTTCGCGAGATTAAACTTGCTATCCAAATGATATTTTGCTTGAAATCGGTCTTCCACAGTTGACAGAAGGAATCCCGCACGCGGTCCCCGCAACATTTTATGACTTGTGCTGGTTACAACATCACAACACGGAACCGGATCAGGATGCACTCCAGCAATAATCAATGCGTTTATATGGGCAATGTCCGCAACTAAATACGCATCGATTTCATTTGCTATTTCTGCAAAATCTTTGTATTCGATTTTGTGCGGGTAAGCTGTTGCCCCAACCCAAATCATTCGCGGACGTTCACGTTTTGCCGTTTCCCGAATTACGTTCATATCAAAACGCCCCGTAACCGGATTGGGACCGTATGGAACTTGCTCGTAATCAATTCCAGAAAAATTCACCCGCCAACCATGCGTAAGATGCCCGCCGCTTGGTACCGGCATTCCCATTACCTTATCGCCTGTCTTTAGTAACGCACGATAAACCGCGTGATTAGCCGGCGAACCGCTGTAAGGTTGGACGTTCGCGTGTTCCGCGCCAAAAAGCAACTTCGCCCGCTCTATTGCAAGATTCTCAACTTGATCAACAAATTCATTACCCTCATAATACCGCGATCCCGGATAACCTTCCGCGTACTTGTCCGTCAACATCGAACCGCAAGCCTCCAGAACACTGTAAGACGCATAACTCTCCGACGCAATCATTTTCAACGTCGTAGATTCATATTCCGATTCATGTTGAATCAAGTCATATATTTCGGGATCAGATTCCTTTAAATTTGGATAACGTTCCATTTGCATTCGCCTTTTATACTAATAAATTAATTTTTCTATTTCAACTTCTTATACACAAGCCACTTTAAAATTCCGAAGCTGAACACGGAAGCGTAACAACGTGAGGCGGTTGTTCAGGGACGAAGCCTACCGCCCATACCGGCTTGAGCATACAAATTGTGCTTTTTGTCCGATGTTGAGTTGATGCGGACAAGAAATACGAAGGGCGAAATTGTACTAGACAAAAAACGACAGCACAACACCGCCCCAACTTCGACCCAACGACCTGCCAAATACAACGCAGCTTGTATAGTTTTACGATAAACAATTTTTATACCGTAGCCGGTAGGGCGGTAGGCTTCGCCATTGAATAACCGCTTCACGTTGTTGCGATTGCAGGTTCAGCTTCAAGAATTTTAAAGTAGCTTCAGTATAATACGAAAGGCACGAAAAACACAAAAAGCACGAAATATTTCTTTTAAATTCCCCTTTTCGTGCCTTTCGTGTTAAGATTTGAAAAGGCGGATTTTTTGACATTCCCTGTTATGAAAATTTTTGTGTTTTTTTCTATTGACATAAAATTTATTGTGCATAAGATGGGTGTGTTTTTTACAGGAAGGGTGATTGCGTTTGTTGCGATGTGCCGTAGTCGGTGCGGGCAACTGCGTTTCATGTTGCCGTTGCAGCGTATTCAACCCTTATGAATTTCAATGTCCCTTAAATTTAACGGAGGAGTTTTTCAATGAAAAGTCAATTGTGTAGAACCCGAACGGCTTGTGCTGTATTTGTCGTGGTTCTTTTGTCAATGTTTGGTTTTCCGTTGACAAGTTGGTCGGCGGATCAATTAGTGTTGTTCCGTAACGCAACAACAGGAAATAAAAAAGACAATGTTTCAATTTCACCTTACGGTGCAAATCTCGTGGTTGCGTTGGTTGTACCCGGAACGAAAGGCGAAACGGAAGCGGAATTGAAATCGCTGCTTGGATACGACGGCGATATTGGCAATCTGGTTAGCTCGCTCAAAATAAAAGAGTATGCGAAAGAAGGTTCGCCGCTAAAAACCGCAACATCGCTCTGGATTCAAAAAGATTTCAACATTTTGCCCGACTTTGTTGACACGGTAAAAAAGAATTTCGCAGCCAAAGTTGAGCAGGTCGATTTTCAATCGAATCCGGGTAATGCTTGTGCGAGTATAAATGAGTGGGTTGACCAAAACACGAATTCGAAAATAAAGACACTTTTCGATGAAGTTGATCCGAGTAATCGGGTGATTGCGGTTTCGGCGATATATTTTTTTGACGAATGGTTAAACAAATTCAACAAACAACAAACCCAAGAAGACGATTTCGCTCTCCCAAACGGTGAAAATAAAAAAGTAAAAATGATGAGGAACAGAAACGCAAGCCTTCGATACGGGAAAGATGCCAATTCGCAATGGATTGAATTACCGTATAAAACGAAAGGTGTGAGTGCGGTTGTTATTTTGCCGGACAAGGGAACGGAGTTATCGGAGGTTGTCGCGAAGTTGACGCAGGATAATTTTGACGGCACGTTTAGGACGCTTAAAAAGCAGCTGTTGGATGTCAAGTTACCGCGATTTGAGGTTGAGTATAAGACGAGTTTGCGGTCGGCATTGTCTCGTGCGGGGGTCAAGAAAATTTTCAGCCATGATGCCGATTTTACCGGAATTACGCCAAGCCGTAACCTTGTTGTAAGTGATGTTTTGCAAAAGGTATTTATCAAGGTTGACGAGAGCGGAACAGAAGCCGCAGCAGCAACCGGACTATCAATCAGAACAACTTCGCTTGACATCACGAAACCAAAAGAATTTTACGTTGACCGTCCGTTTATTTTCATCGTGCGCGAAGGCGGTAACATATTATTCGCAAGCGCAATCACAAAACCGTGATTTGCGAACCGCTTTATGCCGTATCACAACCAGCATGGGCAATAGGCTTTGCCCGCCGCTGGTTGTAGTGCGGCTATAATCAAATTGTTTTAAAATTCCTGAAGCTGAACACGCAATCGTACAAATTTGAAGCGGTTGTTCAAGGGCAAAGCCTATTGCCCGTATTGGCTGAGGTATAATCACCAAATATTTATAGCAAACTTTTTTATGTCGTTTTTTCGTTTGCCCAAAGAGTTATCAGATCCGGCAACAGCGAAGTTTTTAATTCAGCCGGTTCCATACGAGGGTACTGTTAGTTTTCTCAAGGGAACGGTAAACGGTCCAGACGCGATTCTGGCAGTTTCTGATCAAGTAGAACATTTTGACGAAGAGTTATTATTTGACATGACTCAACACGGTGTCGCAACACTTCCGTCGATACCTCCCGCTAATTCTCCCGAAGAACAATTTGAACTCATTTATAACACTGTACGTGAGCGTAATTTGTTTCAACGGGGCAGGATTCCTATTTTTCTTGGCGGCGAGCACAGCATTACGCCGCCGATAGTGCGGGTTGCGGCGGAGGAGTACGACGAAATAAGTGTCCTGCAATTTGACGCTCACGCCGATTTGCGGGATTCCTACACAGGAACAAGATATTCTCACGGTTCGGCAATGCGGCGTTCGCTTGAATATACGCCAAATATCGTGCAAGTCGGGATTCGGAGTTTCAGCGAGGAAGAGGTCAGAGATTGCCCTGATCAAGTGAAGAGGTTTATTACGCCAATGTTGCTTGCGGGGGATTATTCGTTTTGTCTTGATCAGATTTTGCATAGATTGTCAAAGCAAGTTTATATTTCAATTGATATTGATGCGTTTGATCCTGCGTTTGCGCCGGGTACGGGAACGCCTGAGCCGGGTGGTTTATCGTGGCGTGAAGTTACAAGTATTTTGCGGCGTGTTTGTGAGGAAAAAAACATTGTGGGAATTGATGTCGTGGAGGTTGCCCCTCTCGGCGGAAACAATGTCGTAACCGAATTCACAGCAGCAAGATTGATCGGAAAACTAATGGCTTACACGACAAAATTACCTTAAAAGAGCTTCTTTATAATTAACTTATTCAGATTTTTTTAAGAGACAAATGGGACATAAAGGACATTAGGGAAAAAAGTATTTGGGAGAGTAATTTTCGTTTCCAGTATTTTTTAAAACTACTTCCCCAATGTCCCTTTTGTCTCTCATGTACTTTATGTCCATTAAAAAAATTTCTCTAAACGATCAAAAAAATTATTGCCCAACCGAACTAACCCAATAATATATATTTCAGGCGACAAAGAAGAAACGTTGACAATAAGAAATAACAACTCCGGCTTTTTTGTCGGAAACATCGGCAGCGACAATATTCAAACGAAAAATTAGAAAACGGAAGATGTTATACCGAAGCCGGTATGGGCGGTAGGCTTCGCCCCTGAACAATCGCTTCACGTTGTCGCGCTTGCGTGTTCAGCTCCATGAATTTTAAAGTAGCTTGAGTATATAACCACAAAGAACACAGAGGGGAATTTTTTAAGGGACATTAGGGACAAAAAGGACAGAAGAGACAGATGGGACAAAGCAGGCGGTTGTTCAGGGGCGAAGCATATACCAATACCAGCTATACATAATTAAATTTTATCCGTTCACTATATTTCTTGCCAAAGTTACGGCGGCACTGGCGTTGTCGCTGTAGCCGTCGGCACCTATTAATTGTGCAAACTCGTTTGTTACCGGTGCACCGCCAATTATTACCTTGACATCATCGCGAATACCGGATTCTTTAAGCAACTCAATGACATTTTTCATCTCGTGCATTGTGGTTGTCAACAAGGCAGATAACGCGACAATCGTTCCTTGCCGCTCCTTTGCCGCCGCAATAAATTTATCAGGCGAAACATTGACCCCAAGATCCAAAACCTCAAAACCACCACCCTCAAGCATCACCGCAACAAGATTCTTGCCTATATCATGATGATCACCACGAACCGTACCAATCACCACACGCCCAGCCTTCTCCCGCCCCATATTTTTAAGAAGCGGGTCAATTATTTTCATCGTCTCTTGCACCGCCCGCGCCGACAACATCAAATCCGGAACAAAAAAATCACCCTCCTCAAAACGCTTGCCCGCCTCGTTCATCGCCGTAACAACATGCTCATCCAATATCGCCAACGGTGAAACATTATCCGCCAATAACGAATTGACACCACTTATCACAACGTCAACATCACCATCAAGTATCGATTGCGAAATAGGAGAAAATGTCATAAAAAACTATAAATCTTAAATACCGAATATACTCAAGCTACTTTAAAATTCATGGAGCTGAACACGCAAGCGCAACAACGCGAAGCAGTTGTTCAGAAGCGAAGGCTACCGCCCCACCGGCTACGGTATAACACTCATACTAGCTACGGTATTGGCTTTGGGAAATTTCTAAAATCCTATTTGCCCAAAACATTGCCAAAAACAAATTATTTCAAATTCGGTCGATTTTCAGCCAATAGAAATCGACCAAATTCGAATAAAATCAATTTTTAAAAATCCCTTTTGGTGTTTATTCTTCGATTCTTATGTTTCGATACCAAGCCTCGCTCGGATTACCTGCGTGAATTTGTAAACCGATGATTCCGCTTTTTGGAATGGCATTGTCTGTTTCGGTGTAATCAACGGTCATTTTACCATTTAGGTAAAGTTTAATGTTGTTTTCTTTGCAAACAATTTTTACCTCGTTCCAGTCATTCGGTCTGAAAAGCGGTTCAACTTCACCAAAATTTGCCTCCGCAAGAAATTTGCCCCGCCTCGCCTCATCATACAACGATCCCCAAAACTTCGCCGTCTCCGTCATATCTGCTTGATAACCCGACACTTCGTTTGGTCGATTCTTGTCCTCCGTCAAACGTTTCGATCTGAATTGAACTCCGGCATTTGCGCCATTGCCCAAAACCTTGATCTCAAGATGTAACGTGAAATCGCCGTACTCCTTTTTCGTACAAAGAAATTCATTGCGCGGAATCCGTTTTTCAAAAGTTCCGGCAATAATCACACCGTTCTCAACTCGGAAATACCCCAAATTCCCCTCCCACCCCTCAAACGTCTTGCCGTCAAAAATCGGTTTAGCCCGCAATTGACTTTGAATCTTTTCCTTGATCTCCACAACACGTTTTTTGTCCGCGTCGCGTTTGGCAACCGTCTCCGCCTTTTGGATCATCTCGTATTTTTGCTCAAGAGGTAAACCAAATTGGCGAATAACACGAAGATAACCGCTCAACGTCCGAACCCTGTACCTCTCCGCTGACAAATTTTCCGCAAGCTCAATCAAAAACGGTGCCGCATCAACCGAACTCCACTTGCCCAACAACATCGTCGCATGATCGACAACATCGTTTTCGTTACTCTTGGCAAAATCCGCTATCGCCTTACACGCTTTAGTGTTGCCGATAAAAAATAATAAATCCATCAAAAATTGCTTATTCTTTACGTCGCCCTTGTCCCTGAATTTTTCAATCACCGCAACACCTTCGTCCCGCGCCGGAATCTTACGACAAATCGTACCCAACGCCTCACGTAATCCTTCCTTGACAACATCCGAAACCGAATCCGAAATCGCTTTTTGGTAAATATTTAACAAAAATTCCAAATCCGCCGGAACCGCAACTATCATCTGCGCAAAACTATGATACGCCGCAACCTTGACATCAACATCCGCATCATCAAAAAGCAATTTAACCTTGTCCGTCGCCGCAACTATCCGACGCTCCGCGATCACCTTCAACGCCGCAAGACGAAAAAGTTTATTCGCCGAATCAAGATTCTTTATCATCGTCTCGTTAAATTCAGCACCTTGCAACATCGACAAACTCGCCTTGCCCGCATCGGCTATTGCTTTATCTTTCGAGTCAATTGCGTTGAATATTTCGCCGATTCCGCGTGTGTCGCCTATCCTGCCCAACGCCTTAATCGCCGCAAGCCTTATAACCAAAACATCAGATTCCGCAAATTCAATCAACTTCGTTACCGCAAATTGATCCTTTCGGATTCCAAGTATTTCTATCAACGTTACCTTTTTATTGTCCGAAAGTCGCGGTAAACTGTTGAGAATCAATTTACCAGCACGCGGCGATTTGATCTTTACAGCTACACTCCGCGCAGTTTTGAACTCAGTCTCATTTTTCGACAAAAGAAGCCTGCCAAAAATTTGTAATCCACGCTCCTCGTCCAACAAAATATACGATTGTGCCGCCGCCGACCAAATAGCAAGAAATTCTTTGTGCTGATATAATTCTTTGAATATCGTCAACGCAGATGCGTTGTTATTTGACGCAGTAAAATCTTCTGCCGCATACAATAACGCTGCCGCAGCTTCTTCGCGGAATTTGGAATTCGGATTTGACAAAATTGACCGTAGTTTGATTACGGATTTCCTCGTCGCAATTTTGCCCAACGCAATAATCGCAGACTTCGCAACAACCGGATCGGTCGATTGCGTCAATTTAACGAGTTGCGAATCCGATTGAGCATCTCGAACATAAGCAAGCGACTCAATCACTCCGGCAAGATTTTTGCCCTCAAGCAACACCAACGACTCACGCATTGCAACAACACCAGCCTCGCCGATATTAACCAACGCAGTACGTACAACTGTATTCAACTCCTCATGCACAAGCAGTTTCTTTAATTCCGGTATTGCAGCCTCTGTACCTTTTTGAGTCAGATTTAGCACCGTTTTCGATGCCGTGTGAAATTGTGAGTCGGAAGGTTTCTTGTCGGGGTCTTTGAATATCTCTTGCAAAATCTTAATATTCTTTTCTGTCTCATCCGGCGAAGGTTTTCCAGATTGGGCAAAGACAATCGAACTTGCAAACAGGACAAGAAACGCACACGAAAATATTTTATTCATTTTTAATTTTTTTAAGTTAAAGTTTTTTAGTAAATGCCGCCGCCTAATTGGGGCGGAGAGCAGGGTAGGGGAATTATACCGTAGCCGGTAGGGCGATAGGCTTCGCCCTTGAACAACCGCTTCTCGTTGTTGCGTTTACCTAATGCTCTGCGTTGCAGGTTTACCGCAGCTTCAGGAATTTTAAAACAGCTTCAGTATAGGAACAAAAAGGACATTAAGGGCAAAAGGGACAGTATCCAAATTTGCCCTCAAAATTGTGACGGCGATGAAACGCCGTCCTTTTTGTTCCAGTCAGACACTAAACGACAATCGACCACTTTTAGGATTCACACGATCCAAGGTTCACGCCATGATCGAGTTTTTAACCGATTTGCTTGGTCGTCGTTTGGGAAATTGTCTGTTTGAGGATCGAACACCAATTCACGTTTCAACAACCACGACATTGCAGCCACATGACACGCAATATGCGTACTGCACACAATATCGGCGTTGCATACGGGTTGTTCTCGTGTTTTAACGCAGTCTAGGAAGTTACGAATGTGTGTTTCGGGGTCTTCGCCGTGAGTACCGTCATTTCTCCTGCCGTAAAGACCAAAATCTTTGGCAAGCTCACTTCGCAATGAA
Organism: Planctomycetaceae bacterium; assembly: GCA_031268995.1. Lineage (GTDB taxonomy): Bacteria > Planctomycetota > Planctomycetia > Pirellulales > Thermoguttaceae > WRKP01. The sequence continues at coordinate 17,610 of JAIRWK010000116.1, read as the reverse complement.
TCAGGCGAAACGGCAATCCGACCACTATCTCCAGTCTCAATCCAACCTTCGTCTCCCTCAAAACGTACCGCGCAATTGCCAAGCCCCATCCAACCATTCGGAGGACGCGCGACAAGTTTAACACCATTCTCATAAACCCCATACACATTTTTACCTTCCGACCAATATTTCACCGGCGCAGAACCGTCCGCACCAACTGCCCATTGACATAAATCCACCGTGTGCGCACCCCAATCATGAAACTTTGAACCGGAATCAAAATCATAATGCGCCCGCCAACGTCCTCTGCTTACATACTCCGAGTTGTAAGGACGCCACGGCGACGGACCAAGCCAAAGATCCCAATCAATTTCGTCAGGATTGGGCAACGGTTGAGCGGGCAACCAATCGTAAATAACTTCCAAGTTGTATATAGCCGCATGAACTTCTTTAAGTTGACCGAGTTTCCCGCTTTTCGCGAGATCGACGGCAGTTTTGAAATTTCCGAGACTTCGGCGTTGGGTACCGCCTTGAAATATTGTACCGTAGCGTTTCATCGCGCTCGCAAGTTGCCGACAAAGATCAACCGTAATCGCACAAGGCTTTTCTGAATAAACATCTTTGCCCGCTTGAGCTGCGTAAATTGAGGCATGCGCATGCCAACGATCACCAGTCGCAACAAGCACCGCGTCAATGTCTTTGCGCGCAAGCAAATCCCGAAAATCACGGTACAACGCACATTCCTTGATCCCAAATTCTTTCTCGTTCCGGTTTTTACACAAGTTGCGTCTTTCGCGTTGTACATCAGCGATGGCAAGAAATTTGACATCCGGTTGCGAAAGAAACCGCCGCAAGTCATGCCGCCCGCGACCACCGGCACCAATTATGCCAAGCGTAATCTTATTACTAGGAGCAACTTCATCATTACGCCCAACCACTTGAGCAGGCAAAACCATTGGTGAAAACGGCGACAAGGCAACAGCAACCGATGCCGCTTTGATAACATCACGCCGTGAAAAAAGTTTTTTCGTCATATTAACATAACAGTATTGTTAAAGTTTCAATTTTATATCGAAGCCGGCACAAACGGTAGGCTTCGCCCATGCCAATTTCGACATATCCTAACACACTTTTTAAAATGGTCAATAATGGTAATCACTGCAAAGACGAAAAAGCGCACGAAGGTTTTTCGTGTATTCTTTTTCACCTTTGCGGTGATTACCATGACTATGGGTTAGATTTTAGTTCAAGCGAAAAGGAATTTTTGCCCGTTTTGACTTCAAAGGCAAATGGTGTTGTTGTTTCGTTGACGTAAATTAACGGCAACGATTCAACGTTTTCTGTTTCGGGACTAACCGCGCCGGTGTCAATATTTGTAACATTTTGTCCGGTTGGTTTTTCTTGCAATTTTGAGACTGTAACAACATATTCTCCCGCAACAGTCCCACCGTTAGCACGTCCTGAAAGTGTTTGAGTTTGGCATTTTCCAGAGGAATCTGTTGTACCAAACGCAGCAGCTCCATCGCTGCTTTTGGGAATCAACCCAATGTTAGCACCTTCCAAAGGTTGACCGTCAAGCGTAACGGTAAATTCTGTTACATTCGTACTTTGACCGCCGCAACCAGCAACGACAAAAACGAAAAACATCGGAAATATTATTAGTTTTCTTATATTCATGGTTTTAAACCGTTCGCACGTTAAATTCGGCAACCGCCGCATTTTATGCTTTTGAATTACTGAAATTCACAGTACGAGTAGTGTATATTTGTTAAAAATGAAATTTAATTGGTTAGTGGTAAGTAGGGACAATAGATACGTTAAGGACAAAAGGGACAGCACAAAAAATATTCTATACTCAAGCTGTTTTGAAATCCCCGAAGCTGGACACACAAGCGTGGCATCGCGAAGCGGTTGTTCATGGGCGAAGCCTACCGCCCATACCGGCTACGGTATAAATTGCGACGGTTGCCCAAAGTCAAGCAACCGCCGCTGACAACTTACAGCTTCGGCGTGTTACGGAATCTCCGTCGTATCACCGCCGCGAATTGTGCCGAGCGCACCCCAAGGTCCATAAGTGGATGGACCGGTGTATTCGTACCAGTAGCCTGTGTACGCGGGCCGTCCGGGAAGTTGCGTGATGTTTCCGCATCCGATTGTTTCCGCAATGAACCGAACACCACCGTCAACAAGTACAATATTCACACCGCCAGAATGATAACTGCTTGCCGTCAAAAAATTTGACCGAAAAACAGAGAAGGTATAACCACCATCACCTGTTCCTGTTGAAGCGTCAGCGCATGACGGCTGATTAGGTGGAAGAATAGTTTGACGGCATTTTGTTTCCGTCCGTCTCCCCACGACCAACCTTTGATACTGCGCGTACCGCTGCTGACAAATGTTCCGCCGTTGCCCCGTTCTGCCGCACACGAGGAAGGAACGCTACTACGTGTAACTGATGTGTTATACACGATTCCCGAACGGACTTTGTTATCGTTGTACGATGCGGAAACCGCCATTTCAGCAAATAAAAGCGTGTTACTTGTACCATCACCAATACGCGAAAAACTTAACGTCCTACCGTTTCGCGCAAAAAGCCAAATACCCCGATAACCAAGAGGACGCTCTGAATTAGTCCATTCTGGAATATCGCCGTAATTCCACGCGTAATTGGTGTGTCCCCATCTTCTCCCGTTGCTGAATTTAGTGGAATTTTCAGATGGACAACGAAAATTTGCCAACTGTACCGCAAACGGACTATTGGGGAAATCATTGACCATATTTCCTTCACCTGTTTCAAATGCCGTCTCGGTTCGTGATGTTGTCGAGAGATAATCAACAGCGGACGGAAACGGGCGAATTGCGCTATTAGCAATGGTCTCGTTCAACCGAGCAATAATTGCGTCGTAAAGCCCTTGCTGTTCCATAAATGGAAGTAGCAAAGCCGTTCCCGAGTATATATTTGCTTCTTTATAGCCCGAAATCTGGTTGCTGTAACTCATCCATATCGGGTCTTCTATAGCTCCGGGCAACCGTTTATTTGCCGAATGAAAATTGTGAATCGCAATTCCCATTTGTTTGAGGTTATTGGCACATTGCATTCGCCGTGCCGCTTCCCTCGCCGCTTGAACTGCCGGTAACAACAACGCAATCAAAACACCAATGATTGCAATCACCACCAAAAGCTCAACCAACGTGAATCCTTGTCTTGTGATCTTCATAATAATGATCCTTTCATAAAAAATTGTATGCTGCTCGACTATGGATTTCGGCAATCCAAAAACACAAATGCCATTTTTTCGATAGGCAAAATGAGTAGCCGCAGAAATCCAAAATGTGAGCAGTTTTGAAATGGAATAAACAAATTTACGGTACTGCTACGGGTTCATCGCCGGAGCGGGTTCCCAATGCACCCCACACGCCAAAATCAGACATGCCGGAGAGTTTAGGTCTTGCGGCAGCGGAAGTAACTCCGCTTGTCTGATAATTAATTGCATCGCTAATGAACCGAACACTCCCATCGCACAACGCCCCATTGACACCGCCCGAATGATAACTCGTAGGCGGTTGAATCATAGGATTTGCAATATCACTTGCCGAAACACACGAAGAAGAATTAGGCGGCAAAATCGTATTGAAATGGGTTGAAATGGTAAAACCGCTTGTCCAAGGAAAACCATTTGCTCCGTCATTATTTGCCACAGTATTCGCGGTGTAATTTTCTCCGGAAATTGACGTGGTACAATTGTTAGGAACAGCACCTGTGAAAGTACTGCCGCCGGTACTGGCACTTGTCGGCACTGCGGAGGTATCAATCACAACGCTTTCTTTGGCAATACGATAATTGGCGTTGTTATACACTTGCGCAATACAACGTTCGCTTATAAAAATCGTATTACTTGTGCCGTCCGTAATTCCGTTCATATCGGTATGACCGCGATACGCAATAGCTCCGCGTGCGTGTTCAAGACCGTTATTGATGTAACGATAGCTGTAATCGCCATCGCAAACCATATAACTGATTCCTTTTTTTGAACTGGTACCAATTACTTCAATATCGCTTGAAGGACATTTAAGAGTCCCGATAAACGTATTAGCCGTGTCTGTGGATTTCACACCATCACGGAGAGCAAACTCTGCACTTGCCTTGTTGTGCAATGCTTCTTGTTCCATAAACGGAAGCAATTGCACAGCATAAGACCAAGCAAAACCCGGACGATTATTGCTATGATTGTTGAATGCGTCCGTACACGAAGTGGGAAATAGTTCTTGTGCGTCGTGGTAGTTGTGCAATGCTAATCCGAGTTGCTTCATGTTATTGGCACACTGCATTCGACTTGCCGCCGCACGAGCTGCTTGAATAGCCGGCAACAAAATAGCAATCAACAAGCCGATAATTGCAATAACCACAAGAAGTTCGACTAACGTAAAGCCGAACAGGGAAGAACGAAAAGTAGAAAAAAAGTTTTTTGAACAACTTTCGGAAAGTGAAATTTTTCCATTGTTCTTTTTTAGCTCTTTAATCCATCTAGCCCCCCCCCCCCCCACTTAACTCAGTTACCCATTTTAACATTTGGTAATCTGGCGAAGTTTTCTGAGAATTTCTCAAATTGTTTCTCATAAATTTTTTCATCTTTTTCCTCCTTAATTTGTATAAGGTTTCATTGATGTAATTGTGTCTGCTCATGCTATTAAATTTCTCGATTCATGTTTATGCTCACCATTGGCTACTTTCCAATAGGCAAACAAGCAACAATTGACGAAATTTTAGTCGAGACAGTTTTAAACGTCCGCCACAACATCATGGCAAAAAACACGCCCAATTAGCGCGACCAGTCTACATCATTCAAGATTTGGTGTCAACCGGAATCTTTAAATATTCGTAATTTTTTTCAATTTTGTACAGAATTATCACTCATTTTCATTTCACTTTTTTGGTAATATTGAAAAAATTAAACTCCCTATTTTGCCCTAATTGTCCATTGTTTTCAAATAATCTTTCCCTCCAAAAAGAAACAACCAGAAAATGCAGAAAATTTCAAGAAAATATCCCCATACACACGAAATTGCTATTGTGCGCTTTCCAAAAAACCGCTATACTCCCGCAACTTTTGACAGAACCGACACGAATTTCTTCAATAACACAAAAAATAAACGAGTTGGGAATGCAGGAGGTATTTTTCAACGCGAAGTACGTAAATAATACGCAAATTTTTCACAAACAACATTGTAGAAAACTAATACATTCGCAAAAATTCGCGTAACATTCGTGTTTTTCGCGTTAAAAAATGTAAACGAAAATGTCTGACATTGTGAAATTCAATCGGGTTGAAGAAAAGATAATTACGATACGAGATCAAAGCGTGATACTTGATAGTGATGTAGCGGAGTTGTACGGAATAACAACCAAAGAAATAAATCAAGCAGTCAAAAACAATCCTGAAAAATTTCCGATTGGATATATTTGTTACTATAACTCAAAAAGAAAAATACGAACTGGTCAAAAATTTTGACCGGTTCAATCGTCAGAAACATTCAACGGTTCTACCAGCTGCCTTTACAGAAAAAGGCTTGTACATGTTACGGTAACGAAAAGTACAAAGAAGTGAAACGGTCAAATTTTTTGACTGATTCAATAACACGAAACTTTTGATTGCCATGTTTGTGGTATTTGCTCAGTGAGCGAGTGAAAAACTTGAAGCCGGAAATTTCGACTTCAAGTTGCGACGATGAACGTAAACTTTCCCGTACTTTTATATTCGACCTGTTTAAATTTCCGAAAGTTGAACACGTAATCGCAACAATGTGAAGCAGTTAAGCCTATCAACCATACTTGTTATGGTATAACAGAAATCAGTGGAAAGTGGTTATTGCCCACTCAAAGCAACCCAAAAAAATATTTTTTTAGTCAATTTTAATACCAGTTTGAATCTTATATTTTAAGGATTCAGACGCAATTTTACAAAGGTTCAGTAATAAAATTATTGTTAATACTAAAACGGGCAAATATTATTGCCGTATAGTTGTTTGATTTACACGTTCCGCTGTTGGAAATTACAAGTTTGTCTCCTCTTGTATGGGGCATTGGCGAGCAAGTGATAATTTCTCTTAACATAGAGCATATCCATCAACGGTATCTTGTCCGAATGAGTGTCTTTTGGACAAAATAGTGTTTGTCCAAATAGTGTTTATTTGGATAAATTAGTTTTAACAATTAATTCGAAAAGGATTAAAAATGACTACAATTTCAAACGCGTTGAGAGAAGTTCAGGCTGTAAAGGCTGATAGTGAAATGGATTCTTCGGGTACAGACAGTATAAAGATTATATTTGAGGAGGCGGTAGATACACTGTCTTTTGATGAAATCTATATATGCAAAGGAGACGAAGGAATTGCGTCTGTTGACACTGAGCGAGAAATAACAGGCTCGGGGTTAGAATGGATTGTACCAGTGGCAATTTGCACTGAAGGTACAGTAATGTTAAGTGTTGATAAAGTTGGTATTTCCGCTAAGCCTATTGCGGTGAATGTGGAAAAACAAAAGCTAGATAGCTATGGGTATAGACCTAATGGTTATGATTCCGCTAATTGGATGCGACGCTTAGCAGATTCTACCGATCTTCGTAAAATTTCAATGCCCGGAACACATGATTCAGCTACTTATGGCGTGATAGATGCTGATGTTCCGGATATGGCGAGGTGTCAATACCAAAGCAAAAATATTACACAGCAGTTGAAAGACGGCATTCGTTTTTTTGACTTACGTGTTGGTTCCGACGGTAAATTGCATCATGGTCATGTCATCTGTTATGACTCTTATCCCAACGGTCCGGTAACCATTGAGAAAGTTTTCAATAACATCGTGGCGTTTCTTGACGGTCATCCGGGTGAAACTGTTTTGGTATTAATCAAGCACGAATATGGAGATAATACCCATGATTATCTTGAGTATGTCAATTCGGCAATCAATAGGCATCGTGACAGAGTTTATACGGGAACAAGTACCCATTTAAAATTGTCTGATATTCGTAATAAAATAGTGTTGCTTGATGGCGGTGGAAACCTTGGGAAAGGCATAAACGCAAGTGCCATGCATGGCGGAAGTTGGGGTAATAACGGAACAATATACTGGCAAAATTTTTACGATATTGGTGATTGGACAATGACAGTAAATAAGCGTGCTGAATTAAAGGCACATGAGGTAAAGGTATTTAATGAAAATATAATTAAATACGATACTGCTGGTAGTTTGCTTTGCTTCAATTGGTGGAATAAGGCATGGAACGTTGGAACCTCTGTGCTTTACTACGCCGGAAAAATTGAAAGTTATTTTTACGGCAAATGGAACGGTCGTGGGAAACTATATTATCCGCAAGGTGTGCAGATTATGGATTACTATAACAACGACTTGGTATATGAAGTAATTGAAAGTAATTGGAACTCGTAAACACCGTCATGGTATTCGTTAAATTCGGTATCGTGCTGTAGGCGTGAATAACGGAAAGCCTGATATACCAAAGCTGGTTTTAGAATTCCAGAAACTGAACACGTGATCGCAACAACGTGAAGCGGTTGCTCATGGGCGAAGCCTATCGCCCATACCAGCTACGGTATATTAACTATAGGAAGCACAAATTTTAACACGAAACATGCCCAAGTAAATTTTCGCGACCTTTCGCGTAACATTCGCGTATTTCGCGTTTAAAAAATCAAACCAAACAAGGACGTTACAAAATTGAGTTTATCGAAGTTAGCGGACAGATATTGCCCGGCAATTTGCCGACCGGTTTTGAACCGCGTACAACAATCGCCGATTGGAAAACGCATTGCGAGCGGTACGTTTTGGTCGGTATTGGGCAATGGGCTTGGGCGATGTCTAACATTTGTTGCAATGGTTCTTGTTGCAAGAATTTTAGGCAGGGAGGCGTTTGGTGATTTTGGTCTGGTGCGTGCAACAGCAGCAATGTTTGTTACTTTTTCGAGTTTTGGGATGGGTTTGACCGCTATGAAGTATATTTCTGAACTTTTGCGGTCGGACAAGGAGCGTGTTGGTCGAATTATTGGTTTGAATTATTTATTATCTTTTGTTGTATCGCTAGTTATTGCAGTGGTATTTTATCTTTGTGTTCCTCGCATTTGTGAGGTAACGTTGAAAGCTCCGAGGATTGTTGACGAGATGAGGTGGGGTGCGTTGTTATTGTTTTTGATGACGTTCATGTCAACTCAATTTGGAATCATGTCTGGATTCCAAGATTTCAAGGGACAAGCAAGTGTCATTTTAATTATCGGAGTGATGGCAATACCGGTTTATTGGATAGGGGCAAAACTGGGAGGGCTTCATGGTGCCGTTCTAGCACTAGCGGGCATAACATTGGCGAATGTTATTATTAACAGTAGTTTTATTTTTCGTAACGTCAAATCACACGGCTTACGATATTCTTTTTTTGATGCGTATAAGGAGTTGCCCATATTATGGAAATTTAGTTTACCGACTGTAATGTGTGGAACGATTGCGGCGGGCGGGGTTTGGATTTGTCAGATGATACAAAGATCGCAACCCAATGGAGCCGGTGAATTAGGAAATTATTATGCGCTGATGACATTTTATGCGATGGCAGCATTTTTGCCGGGTATCGTGAACAACATTATGTTACCTATGGCAAGCGAAACACAAGGCAGACATAATATAAGTCAACTGCGTAAAATTATTGTTGTGCAGTTAGGATTGAATGTACTTGCCGCTTTGGTACTTTTATTACCGATTATGTTTTTCCCGCAACAAATAATGAGGAATTGCTTTGGCGGTGATTTTGTTGTGAGCAACGAGGTAATATTTTTGTTTGGGATTTATTGTTTATTTGCCGTTTTAGCGGGAACGATTTACACAATTACAGCGAGTATGGGGTTTGCTTGGTTGAATTTCATAACGATAGTTGCTGGGGCGGTTGCTATGTTAGGTGTAGCGTACTGGTCGATTTCAAGTTGGGGAAGTTTCGGATTATTTCTGGCAATGTTTACAGAGATTTTGGTACGGATTGTAGTTTTTGTGATTTACGTTTTATTTTTTTCAGGGCAATTCGTATCAAAACTTCAAAAAATAGCCGTATGAGCTGTCAACATAATTGTTTAAATTTTTTCAAAAAAATATCGTTTTATCGTAAAATTGCTATTGTGTGGTTTTCAAAAAAATGCTACACTCCCGCAAGTCGTGGCTGAATTGAGGAGCTGATAGAGCTTTACCCTTAAACGAACACCGTGTTGTTGCGTTTGTTATTTCCGGCAACGTAGCATTTTCGCATTTTAGTGTCTCACGCGGTAGAAAATAAGTTACCAATACGAAGTTTTTTAAGGCTAAACGGAACAATTTTTATACCATACCAAATTTAATTACAATGTTTACAGAGCGTTCAATTTTAGTAACTGGTGGAACCGGTTCATTTGGAAAAAAGTTTATTCAACATATTTTGACAAATTATCAATATGTTGAACGGATTGCTGTTTTCTCGCGGGACGAATTCAAGCAATTTGAGATGTCGAATATGCCGGAATTTGCAGGAAATCCGAAGTTACGATTTTTTCTTGGCGATGTTCGGGATAAAGAACGGTTGATGCGGGCGATTGACGGAGTGGACATGGTGATTCATGCCGCCGCGTTGAAACAAGTTCCGGCTTGTGAATACAATCCGTTTGAAGCGGTTAAAACAAATATTCTCGGCGCACAAAATATTATTGAAACGTCAATCGAAAGGAATGTTAAAAAAGTAATCGCATTGAGTACGGATAAAGCCTGTTCGCCAATTAACCTTTATGGCGCAACAAAATTATGTAGCGATAAATTATTTATTGCCGGAAGCGTTTATTCAGGCAGACATAATACGAAGTTTTCTGTTGTTCGTTACGGGAATGTTGCGGGAAGTCGTGGATCAGTAATTCCGTTTTTTCAAAAATTGATACAGGAAGGTGCAAAGGAACTTCCAATTACAGATTATCGAATGACGCGGTTTTGGTTGAAGTTGGAAAGTGCCATTGATTTAGTTTGTTATGCGGCTGAAAAGATGAATGGCGGCGAATTATTTGTCAAGAAAATTCCGTCAATGAAAATGACCGATTTGGCAAAAGCAATGGATCCGCATTTACGGCTTAAAGAGATTGGTATTCGACCGGGTGAAAAGATTCACGAGATGATGATTTCCGTTGAAGATGCACGAAATACGATTGAAATGGACGATCATTACGTTATTTATCCCGATGCTTATCCATCAAAGAACAAACTTTTAGGTAAACCTGTACAAAATGATTTTGAGTACCATAGTGGTAATAACAACGAATGGCTTACTGTTGAACAGATGAAGAATTTGATTAATGAAATCAATAATGAAAGTATAGTAGAAAAACCAACATTCCGATTACGAGTTAATGAAGCTGCGTAAATAAGAATAACAGAAAATTCGGCTTTTCAATTTTTGCTACGGAACATTTCGTATAAAACTATTTTAACAAACATTGTTCATAATATGAATCAAACAACAATTATTACAGACATTCAGGAAATTTTTTCCGACACTTTTGATATTGACGGTAAAACAGTAACACGTGAAACATCGGCGAAAGACGTTAAGGACTGGGATTCCGTTGCGCATGTGATACTTATTACATCTATTGAAAAAAAGTTTGCGATTCGTTTTACAGGTCGTGAAATTGCTAATTTCAAAACAGTTGGCGATTTGATTGATGCTCTTGAAAAGAAAATGACCAGCGACAAAAAATAGATCGTGTGTAATTATTATGTTCAAAAATAAAATTCATCATGTAGGAATAATCGTTCCAGACGAAAGTCAAGTTGATTTCCTTTTATCACTAATGGAATTTGAACGTGGAAATTCCGTTTATGTTAAAGAATATCAGGCAAAATGTATTTTTGGAAAAGGTGAAGGAAAATTACTGGAGTTTATAATTCCCGATCCTGAAAGTAAATTAGCACAATTTAATCATGGGCTTGGCGGCATTCACCATTTTGCAATCGAAACGCCGGATATTAAACAGACAATGGAATATTTGGATAAAAAATTTGAAATAGATTTTATTGAAAAGGAATCTGTTGTTACAGAGGATTTACTTATCAATTTCCTTTCACCATCTATGACACGTGGTATCACAATTGAATTTGTTCAAAAAAATAATTAACAAACTGTGTTTTTATTAAATTGCCATCCAATAATTTATTTTAAAATATTGTTGTTAAGTATTAAAATCAAAAAATCATGTCCATCACTGCCCGTAACAAGTTTGTAAATTTTTACCAATTGTTAAAGGAATCACCGATTACTCGGAATATCACACCACAAATTGACCTACTTACTGAACGATATAACGGTGAGTATGTTGATCTTACTGAACGTATTTTGACAATATCCGAACAACTTGGATGGGATGCTTTTGAATGTTTTTCTCAATACATCTACGATTATCTTTGCGAAATGACACAATATCTAAAAACAGGCGAATACAGACACTCTGATTTTGATGAAGTTTATAAAAGAATTTATGGAAATAAGGAAGTAATGGAAGAACTTTATCTTCCGGGACTTTTTCTCGCCTACGGATTTACGACAATCTTGTATTCAAAATATCATCTTTACCGCAACAATTTTTTAACTAAACTGAATAAAAATTCAGACGGTGTTGAAGTTGGATTTGGTGAAGGTTTTTATTTATGGGAAATGTGTAACCATATTCAAGGAATACGTCCAAAAGGTTTTGATATAAGTCCGTCTGCAATAAAAATTGCATCAAAAATTCTGGGCTCAAAATTTGCAGAGAGAGAGAGAGAGAGAGAGAGAGAGAGAGAGAGAGAGAGAGTACGATTTGCAGATAGGCAATATATTTAAAGGGCTTCCTATCCCCAACGCAAGCCAAGATTGGGGGATTCTTGCTGAGGTTATTGAGCATATACCCAATCCTGAACAAGGACTTTTTGAAATGGCGAGAGTTCTAAAATCCGGTGCGTGGTTTTACGTAACAACCGTAAAAGATAGTAATCACATGGATCATATTACAAATTTTCCAAGTGTCGAGTATGTTATTGATTTAATAGAGAACACTGGTTTTGCCGTTCAGGAGAAAATGATTTATCAAATGCAAAACGATTATCCAGAAAGCCCTGATAAATCGGTAGGGATGGCGTTTGTGTGTCAACGAAAATAATATGAAAACTGATTTTATAAAATTACGACAACTAATTACTTCAGGTGTAACTGAATCGGTTATCAAGGAATTACAAAGAACCTTGCAAACAGAATTTCTTTCACCGGAAGAATTGACTCTTGTCGGTAAAATGATTTTACCACATCTTGCAGAACAGCAAGATGCGATATGTGTTTCACTTTTAGGACAATGTACAACAACATGGCTTGGTTATCATCTGGCAGTTCATGGTTTGAAAAATGGACAAAAACTTGCAATTCACGATACAGAATATGATACCGTGTTACAATCGCTTATTGAATTACAAGAAAACATAACAGATTTTTTTGTTCTGTTGCCATGGCATCAGCGGATTTTGAAACAAATTCGTGATACAGATAAATCAACAGATGAAATTATTGAACAAGAACTTCATTTTTGGCAACAAATTTGGAATTTGGCAGAACAGAAAAACGGACGTATTATTCAGATTGGTTATGATTACACAAGATCAGGAACACTTGGGTTTCATTGTTCAGTAAAACACGGCGGAGAAATTGATACGATTCGTGAAATCAATTCATGGATTCGTCAATCATTGCCAAGCGGCGTGTTTTTTATTGATCTTGAAACGCTTTCCGGTAATATCGGACGAAAATCATTTTACAGTTCAAGGCAATACTACTGGACAAAACAACCATTTACCGAATTGGGAACAACATTACTCGCAGAACAAATCACCAATGCAATCCGAGTCATGCAGACGGGTTCAAAAAAAGTGTTGGTACTTGATCTTGACAATACGCTTTGGGGCGGTGTGGTCGGTGATCTTGGTGCTTATGATATTGAACTCGGTGAAGGTCCCGAAGGTGAAGCCTATCGTGACTTTCAACAGTATTGTAAACAGTTATTGAAACGCGGAATTTTACTTGCCGTTGCAACAAAAAATGACGAAGCCAACGCCAAAGAACCGTTTGAAGTCAATCCGAATATGTTACTTAAACTTGACGATATTGTAAGTTTTCATGCTCATTGGCGACCAAAAAGCGAGAGCATGAAATTAATTGCAAATGAGTTGAATCTTGGAATCGACAGTTTGGTTTTTTTCGACGATAATCCTGCTGAACGTGAAGAAGTTCGTCAAAACGCGCCGGAAGTTACAATTATTGACGTGCCGGACGATGCGGCGGATTATATTCAGGCGTTGGAAAATTCACTCGTTTTTGAAACACTTACCGTAACAACCGCCGATACAAAACGGACACAACAATATTTGAACGAAAATAAACGTAAAACATTTGAACATTCATTTACGAATCTGGACGATTATTTGAAATCACTTGAAATGGTCGGAAAAATTGTACCTATTAACGACGGCAATATGCAGCGTGTTGTCCAATTACTTGCTAAAACAAACCAGTTTAACGTTACAACAAGACGGCATGACGAACAAACAATATGGCGTTTTTTGTCCAATCCGCAAACAATCGCCTTGACTTTAGAATTATCGGACAAATTCGGAGATCATGGATTAATTGCTGTTGCAATCGGTATTTCCAAAGACGATAACGATTTACTGCTTGATACCTTCTTAATGAGTTGTCGGGTTTTGAACCGAACAACAGAGCATTTTTTAATGAACGAGATTTTTAGACAAGCAGAACAAAATGGTTTTCATCGAATCATCGGTGAATATATTCCAACACCGAAAAACAGTATGGTTAAAGATTTGTTTACAACATTTGGTTTTGAATCGTTGGTTAGAACATCAGTTTCGGAGTCGTTTGTTCGTATTGTTTCGGAAACATATTTTAATACATTTGTCACATCAATATGAGTACAGAACAGCAACAATTATATTCATGGAATGACCTAAGGAATGCCATACACTCTGTAGGTATTACTGCTGGTGATTTAGTCATGATGCATATTGGTATCGAACGAATTGGGATTCCACGTGAATTAGAAAATGGGAAATTTCCAGAAGGAAAAATCAATGCTTTTTATAAGGAATTTGTAACAATTTTGGAAGAATTAGGAACGGTTCTTATTCCCGCCTTTTCCTATTCTTTTTGCGGTAAACAAGAAATATTTGATCCGAAAACTACTCCATCAAAAGTAGGCGGTTTTTCCAATTATATCATTCAACAAGGACGTTGGAAACGTAGTATGGATCCACTCTTTTCGATGCTTGGATGGGGAAAATTGATTGATGAGTTGTTTATGAATTTACCACAAACGTCATTCGGTAATAACTGCTTATTTGCACGTCTTTTGCAACATAATGCCAAAGTATGTTATATCGGTGGTTTGGACAATATTTTAACAGCATTTCACCATTTCGAATATTTGAATAAAGTACCATACCGTTATGAAAAAAATTTTCACGGAATCGTTGTAACAAACACAAGTAAAGAAGACCAGGATTGGACATATTGGGTACGTGTTTTAGATGCAAGAACAGTACCAACAACTGTTTCCCTAGAAAGAGATTTATTAAATCGTGGAATAATGAAACGGATATTCATCGGCAACAGCCATATTTCAGGCTTTAATCTCAAAGATTATTTTGATGCCGCTCAAGAATATATTGATAAAGATATTTTTTCATTTATTCAAGAACCAATTCCTTTGGGCGAGTTGAATCGGTTAATTCAGGATGATATCGAAAAATCAAAAGGAGTGAAAAATAAATGAGTAATGAAATTGGTACGACAATGTATTCGTGGATATGTGACTTATTTCCGATTTGCCGTTCGTTGACGGGAGATGGGAATCGGGAAACACTCGATTATTTGAACAAAATACTTAACGGTCAATTAAATGTTTATGAAGTTCCAACTGGTTATCAGGCGTTTGATTGGACAGTTCCCAAAGAATGGAAAATCCGTAACGCATGGATTAAAAATGAGTCCGGTGAAAAGATTGTAGATTTTGCCGTAAATAATCTTCACCTCGTCGGTTATTCAACACCTGTCGATACAAAAATTACTTTGGAAGAATTACAACAACACCTTTATTCATTACCCGATCAACCTAATGCGATTCCATACATTACTTCATATTACAAAGAACGTTGGGGATTTTGTGTTACTGAAAATTTTCGGCAAACACTTACAGATGGAAAATATCATTGTTTTATTGATAGCGAGTTATTCGACGGTTCATTGACTTACGCCGATTTAATTATTCAAGGCAAAACGGAAGAAGAAATTTTCCTTTCGACATATTTTTGTCATCCGAGTATGGCAAACAACGAATTACCCGGTCCCGCTGTAACAACCGCGTTGATTCAATGGTTGATGGAAGAGAAACGACGATATACATACCGAATTATTTTTGTTCCGGAAACAATTGGTTCATTGATTTACCTTTCAAAAAATCTTGAAATAATGAAACAACGAACAAAAGCCGGTTTTGTGATAACATGCGTTGGCGACAATCGAACCTATTCCTTACTCCGATCACGTTTGGGTAACACGCTTGCCGACAAAGCGGCTTTGGCAATATTGAAAGAATATAACAATAAAGATAACGAAACAACATGGACAGAGTATTCATTTTTATCACGCGGAAGCGATGAAAGACAATACGGTGCGCCGGGAATTGATTTACCTGTTGTTTCGCTGATGCGGACAAAATACGGTGAATTTCCCGAATACCATACGTCGCTTGATAATCTTGAATTGGTTACTGAAGAAGGATTATTGGGGGCATACAATGTTATTAAAAAAACAATAACAGCATTAGAAAAAAATCAAACGTACCAGGTTCAATGTTTAGGCGAACCGCAACTTGGTAAACGCGGATTATATCCGACCATTTCGACAAAAAAATCAGGACATGAAGTCCGTGATATGATGAATTTTATTGCTTATTGTGACGGAAAACATGACATGTTCGATATTCAAGATAAGATACAAATATCAATCGACGATTTGTTTTCAACAGCCGAAAAACTCGAAAAAACAGGATTGATTAAAGCAATATAAAAGTAAAATGAAACAATACGGATACGGTCATCAATCAATTTCCGAATCGGATATTAACGCTGTTGTCAAAGCGATGCGTTCGGATTTTTTGACACAGGGACCGGTTGTTGAAAAATTTGAAGAAGTATTGTGTCAATATACCGGCGCAAAATATGCGGTTGCTGTTACGAATGGGACGGTTGCACTTCATCTGGCGATGCTGGCGTTGGAAATTGAAAAAAATGACGAAGTAATTACAACACCAAATACTTTTTTGGCTTCGGCTAATTGTATTATTTATGCTGGAGGAAAAGTAAGGTTTGCAGATATTGATCCGGTAACAGCAAATATTGATCCAAAAAATATTGAGAAACAAATCACGCCAAAAACGAAAGCAATTATTCCTGTCCATTTTGCCGGTCAATCATGCGATATGCAAACGATTCAAAAAATTGCAAAACAACGCAGCTTAAAAATTATTGAAGACGCGGCTCATGCAATTGGTTCAGATTACAAAAATACAAAAGTTGGTTCGTGTCAATATTCCGACATAACAACATTTTCATTTCATCCTGTCAAAACAATTACAACCGGTGAAGGCGGCGCAATTATGACCAATAATGAAGAATTGTACGAAAAATTAAAAATGCTTCGTTCACACGGCATGACAAAAAATCCGAAACAATTACACCAAAACGACGGGCAATGGTATTACGAAATGCAACTACTCGGTTACAACGGACGTTTGACAGATATTCAATCCGCACTAGGAATTTCACAACTTAAACGTATCGATAAATTCAAGAGCAAACGCCGTAAAATTGTTGAAACTTATAAAACGTTGTTCGGCAATGATGAACGATTTTCGTTTCTTGTTGAAAGAGAATATTCGGATGCTTGTTTTCATCTTTGTCCGTTGTTAGTGAATTTTGAAGTGGTGAAAAAAACAAAGCGTGAAATATTTACAGAATTATCGTCGCATGGAATCAATTTGCAAGTTCATTATATTCCTGTTCACTTACAACCGTTTTATAAAGATCGCAGATATAAAACAGGTGATTTTCCGTTATCAGAAGAGTATTACAAAAAAACAATGTCATTACCACTGTACACTGATTTAACAATCAGTGATGTGAAATATATTACAAAAACGATTCAAACGATTGTAAAATAAACGATAAACCACCCCTAGCCCCTCCGAAGGAGGGGAATGAGAGGAACTCCTCCGAAGGAGGGGAATGAGAGGAACTCCTCCGAAGGAGGGGAATGAGAGGAACTCCTCTGAAGGAAGGGAATTAGAGGAACTCCTCCGAAGGAAGGGAATTAGAGGCACCATCCTTCTTCGGAGGGAAGGTTTAATTTTCGACAAGGAGTTTAATCATTCCCCTCCTTCGGAGGGGTTAGGGGTGGTTAAAAATAAGTAAAAAACATTATGAAGAGTTACAATAAATGTATAAGTTCGGATTAAAATTATGGTCAA
>JAIRWK010000344.1 GCA_031268995.1 Planctomycetaceae bacterium | reverse complement strand
CATGATAACTCGATTGACCTTTCAACGATGACACTAAACCACAAAAGGCATCTTTGAATTTGTTAGCCCATGTTCTTTTATTTTGGTTGAATGGAATTTGTGTATATTTTGCGTGTTGCGGTATTCTCTTATTTCGCATCAATCTCAAATTTTTTCGCCTCATGTTATGGCATATTGTTATACCGTAGCTGGTAGAGCGATAGGCTTTGCCCTTGAACAACCGCTTCACGTTGTTGCGCTTGCCTAACGCTCTGCGTTGTAGGCTTACCGTAGCTTCAGGAATTTTAAAACAGCTTGAGTATACCTGTAAGAAATTACTTGCCTAATGGAACTTCCCAAAACCTCATTTTCACCTAATTTTTTTAACAAAACAACCTCAGTAGCAAATAACTAAAAAAACACCAACCTCATTAAACAGGTTTTGCGCAGATGCGAAATAATAAACAAATATTCCAATGAGGCATACCAAAGCCTGATATACTCAAGCTGTTTTAAAATTCACGGAGCTGATTACGCAAGCGCAACAACGTGAAGCGGTTGTTCAAGGGCGAAGCCTACCTCCCATACCGGCTTCGGTATAGAAATTCCCCGAGTATATAACTACGCGGTCGCGCCTTTGGTCAATGTCATGAATGCGGTTTCGAGGTTTATTTCATCTTCCTTGAATGAGCGAATTTTGAACCCGTTTTGAATAAGAATTGTCGGCAAATCGCAATAGTTATCAGCATTTTGCCCCTTGACTAACGAAACACGAATCGTATTATTTTTGATTTCAATATTGTTCACGGCGGAATGTTGTTCGAGTAATTTTGCCGCTGCGTCTTGGTCTCCGACTATCTCAATATTTATTACCAAATGATCGCGCACTTGCCGCATTACCTCTGCTACATCAGCATTGATCAATAACTCACCACGCTCAATAATGCCAACTTTGTTACAAACATCAGCAAGCTCCGGCAAAATATGCGAACTCACCATGATCGTTTTCCCATGACAGCCAAGACGCTTTAACAATTCACGCATCTCAATCCTCGCTCGCGGATCAAGACCGCTCGCTGGTTCGTCAAGCAATAACACTTGCGGATCGTGCAAAAGAACACGCGCAAGACCAAGACGTTGAGTCATACCTCGCGAAAGACTTGTTGCCATCGCGTCACGCTTGTAACCCAAATCAACAAGCTCAAGCATCTCCTCACAAACCTTGCGCCGTTTATCGCCGCGTATACGATACGCCGCCGCAAAAAATTCAAGATACTCGATAACCTTCATGTCATCATACACACCAAAAAAATCTGGCATGTAGCCTATCACACGCCGTATCTCGGTCGATTTCGTGTATATCGACATATTACAAACATACGCCTCGCCCCAACTAGGTTGCAATAACGTTGCAAGTATCTTCATCGTCGTCGTCTTGCCGGCTCCATTGGGACCAATAAAACCAAAAAGATCACCCGATACAAGATCAAGTTTCAAATTCTTGATCGCAAAAAGTTTTCCATATTGCTTAGTCAAATCTTCTGTACGGATCATTTCATTTCAATTAAAAATATTTTGAAGTTTCATAATTATTTTCCATCATTCTGGTTTTTGAAATTTTTTATGTCTAATGTTGTTTTGATTGACGGCGCGTTTGGTCGTATTTTGCTGTCGATATTATTGGTATTTTTTTTTGCGGACAAATCCCAATTTGATGTTTGCCATGATTCCATTTTTTGCAATTTTATTTTGTCTGTTAAATTGAAACTCAACGGCGACAATGTAACGAATCCTTGCTTTAGCGCAACAATATCTGTTAGATATTCGGGTTGTCTTTTTAAAGATTGACGCGGATCGGATTGGCTACTTAACCAATAATAAGGTCTTCCCATCGGATCAACACGACTCTCAAACGAATCCCAATCAGGAACCATATCCAATTCAGTAAGTTGCACTTCTGGTTTCAATTTAGATAATGCCGAAACGGGAATATTCAGATTATACAAGCCGCCCGACGTTCTATAAATTGTTATCGGGTTGTCAATATTATCAGCATTATTATTTTGGGTATCTTCAATTTGTTGCAACACATTTTCTATAACATCGGCGGCAATATCAGCGGCTCTACGAAATGATTCATTTTTGCTGTGTTCAAGCGAGACTGCAAAACTTGTAACTCCGTAAAACGCAGCCTCCACAGCCGCCGCAACAGTACCCGAATATAAAACATTCGTACCCGCATTCAACCCGCCATTTATCCCGCTGACAACCAAATCCGGCAAATCGGGCAATATCTCTGCAATCGCAAATTTAACACAGTCCGCAGGGCTGCCATCAACCGCCCAGCCCCAATGCTCATCGCCAATAAATACATTTCTCACCATAAGCGGCGTGAGAAATGTTACCGAATGGGAAACGCCGCTTTGCTCACGCGAAGGCGCAACAACATAAACATTGCCCAACCTGCACAACGCCCGACCCATAGCCGCAAGACCAGGCGCATAAATTCCGTCATCATTTGTAAGAACAATATTACGAACCCCACAACTGCCAGCCTTTTTTTGTAACGATAAATTTTCCGTTGTCATAATTATATATCAAGCTGGTTTCAATATTCCCAGCCTTTTTTGAATTCGGGTTTGATTGCGTTTTGCACTTCGAGGCAATTTTTGGCTATCAATTTTTCCGCGTCCCATTCGAAAGTTTTATGACCGGCTTTGAAAGCTGTATTGCCCAATAACGCTGTTTCTGCCATCGGTCCCGAATATGAGAAATTGCATGTCGCGGGTTTGCCGCCCTTACAAGCGTTTATCCATTCGCGATGGAATCCAGGTGAATTCGGTATTATCTGCTTCGGATACTCGAAATCAACAAATTCGGATTCGGGCAATAAAACATGCCTGTCAAACCCCGCAAGAAGCATTCCCTTCGTACCAACAAATAAATTATTCGGGTTTACATTTTGTTTTCCTTTATTTTTTACGGGTATTTTTATATTGTACTTTTCAAAACACGCGGGCATTTTTGTATGAGACCAATGTAATTTCAACGCCGGAAAATTACCACGCGACGGAAAATCGTAAACTACATCCATCCATTTTGGCGTGCGCTCCGCGTCAACTTCTTGACCGCTTGCGGAAACTTTAATTGGGTATTTTAAGTCAAGAGCCCAAAACGGTAAATCAAGAATATGACATGACCAGTTGCCCATTTCGCCCGTACCAAAATCCCACCAAAAACGCCAATTATACGGAACAAAAGACGACTTATTATCAGTGGTCGCAAATTTCCAATCGGTTGGGCAAGCACCAAGCCAAAGATCCCATTTGAGCGTACTTGGCGGTTCGCCTATTCCATCTGGTTTTTTCGGCATTCCGCGATCACCGCCAATCCATGAATACACTTCCGTAACTTCGCCAATTGCTCCGCTTCTAATAATTTCGACAACACGCGCCATGTTTCTAATCGCATGACGTTGGCAACCTAGTTGTGTTGCAACTTTCATTCGCGCGGCTTCGTCTGTAATAATTCGCGCTTCCGCTACCGAATGCGCCAACGGTTTCTCACAATACACATGTTTACCGGCGCGGATTGCGCGAATAACAGGATGGTAATGCGTATGATCAGGAGTGCTAACCGCAACTGCATCTATCGAACTTTCAAGTTTGTCGAACATCAACCGAAAATCATAAAACTTTTGAGCCTTCGCAAACCGCTCATAAGCCTTACCAGCGCGAGTATCATCAACATCACAAAGCGCAACCACATCCACAAGGTCTTTCTGATTGCCGATGTTATCAAGTTGGAAATTACCTTGCCCTCCAAGCCCGATAAAAGCTACCGAAATCTTTTCATTAGGCGATTGACCGCGTGCAAGAATGCCGCTAGGTAAAAATAAAATACCAGAACCCAAAGTTGCCGTAGCTTTGAGCATCTGACGACGATTGATTTTTGTTTTTGTTGTATTTAAGTTATTTTTCATTTTTATTATTTTTGAATTTTAGTTATTAGTTACGCTGAAAGTGTAGGCTTGATCAACGTTGACTATTTTTATTATTAATGGAATTTCTAAAAATGCCATTTAATAAAAACATTTCAATTAATAGAAATCGACCGAATTCGAATGAAATTAATTTTGTATAAATCACAATAGGGAGACTCAATTGAATAGCCTCTAAATACGATAACTAAATAATTTAAATGTGGTGTTTGTATTAGTATTTGTACAAAAATTGTTAGTTTAATCTATTAGTTATTATAAGTTTCTAAATAATAAATAATTAAGTTAAAAATTTATTATTTTTTGGTGGGGAATAGTTGTTTATGAAGTGTTGATATTGTGATTAAATTCTGTCTGTTTAAATTTTGAATTTCGTAGTTCAACCTAAAATCCAAAATTTACCGACAAATATCAAGCAGCTCATCAACAGCTTTTCCCCCGTTATTTTCTTGCGAACATTTTTTATTTTTTGTCTTCTTTAAATTTGAATGGTGCTTCTTTGGGCAAGTTTTCTATTATTTTTGGATTTTTCAGGAATGATATGAATTTTGCCATGATTTCATCGCTTAATTCATAGTTTATCTGTGTCGGCATTCCCTCCCAAAGTACAGCACCTTTGACAGGTTCAATCAATACGGCATGTGGGATGCCTTTGACTTCCAGAGCGTTTGCGAACCTGCGTTTCGTGTCAACAGCAACCGAGCATTTCATATCTTTGAGTTTAACTTTGCCCTCTAATTTTTTTAATTCTTTTTTGTCTGTTTCGCAAATTGAAATGACGACGAGTTCATCCTTATATCTTTCCTGAAAATATTCGAGCAAGGGCAAATTTCGACGGCAAGAAGGACACCATGTTGCCCAAACTTCGACCAGTACGAATTTTCCAGTCAAATCTTTCGGCGGTTTATTTGCCCAATGTTCAATTTCGATTGTGCCGTTGGTAATCTCTTTTATTGTTTGGTATTTGACGGAGTTTGCCCAAAGCATACGTTGGCGTTCGGGTTTATTTGCTCCATCTACCAAGTTTGCACTTTCAACAAGCCAAGGTTGCTTTGTCAAATTGATTTTTTGGGCGGATTTATTTTCATCATTATCCTTCTTCGCGTCTTCAGCAATCGACATGCTAGCTGAACATCCAAAAAGGATGGCAGAGATAAACAGTATAGTTAGATTTTTTTTCATTATCTTAATTTGTTAAATTTTATGCCGAAATTGCTAAGGGCAACTTCGGCTTAGTTATGCTCAAGCTGTTTTAAAATTCCCGAAGCGGAACGCGCAAGTGCAACAATGTGAAGCGGTTGTTCAGGGGCGAAGCCTACCGCCCTACCAGCTTCGGTATAGGAAAATAATTTTTGCGTGAATCTTTGCAACTACAGCAAACCGGCAATTCTATCGGTCAATTTTTTTTCATCGACAATGATATTCAATTTACCGTTAGCGGCGATTCTTTCTAAAACTTCCAGTTCTCGGAGTCGCATTAAAGTTGGGTTATTTTCCAGAAGTTTTGCGGTATTCGCTTGGCTTCGCATCGCTGCTGTTTCTTCACGCCGGATGATTAAATCTGCTTCCGCTGCTTTTTTCGCTTCAGTAACCTTGTTGAGCAAATCTCTCATCTCACCGGGTAGGATAACATCGCGAATGCCAAAAGTCAACACCTTGACCCCAAAAGATTCCGCACGCGAATTTAACAACGCCGCCGATTCCGACGCAATTTCATTTTTATCGGACAAAAATTGTTCCAGCTCGCGGCGGCTTATAACAGCCCTCAATGCAAGCTGTATTTCCCGATACAATACTTGTTGTACGTCTTCTATTGTCCGCGCCATTTTTTCGGCATCAACGACTTGAAAGCATGCGTTGGTATTCATTCGCAACGTTACCTTGTCGGCGGTCATCAATTCTTGCCCGCTGACATCAACAAAACGCTCACGCATATCAACGCAAACAACATTCACCTCAACCGTATTTTTCCAAAAAGCATACAAACCCGCCGGAACACATTCAATAAACTTGCTGTTATAGTAAAGCAACCCAAGATGATACGGTGGGACAGTTACTTGTTGAAGAGCCGATTTTCCGCTTGGTGTTTTGGCAATTTGCGATAATGATTTGTGCTGGAACTGAATATTTTTGGCATCCACAATTTCAACGGCAACATTTTTTTTGCTAACCCAATAAGCACAACGACCTGGTTCAAGAACGGCATGGAAACGCCCATCAACCCAAACAAGACCGCGTTGGTTGTCATTCAAATCAATCACCTCCGCCAAACCCTTTAGCTTGCCGGAAAAAATAATTTCTTCCAGTTTTGCGCTGTGCAGCCAAATTTGCAATTGGGACGATGCTTCAACACAGTGTTTATTTACCGGATCAAAAAAATGATGCGTCCCCGTCTTCAGGATTTCTTTAAATTCATCATCGACAAAATGAAATCCGTACTCGTCATTTTGAATTTTAACCTTATCCCAAAACAAAAATTTTCGTGTGATTTTCATGATTTTTTAACAGTTTTAACTTTTATACCGTAGCCGGTAAGGCGATAGGTTTTACCCTTGAATAACCGCTTCACGTTGTTACGCTTGCCTAACGCTCTGCTTGCAGGTTTACCGCAACTTCAGGAATTTTAAAACAGCTTGAGTATATGCTCAAGCTGTGTAAAATTCTCGAATTTATATCGGCTTCGGCGCAAAACACCGACCAGACGGCAACTTCCCTATATTGGTTCTCTTGATTCAATTGCGGAGTATGTTTAAGTTTCAAGATATTCATTCAAGAAACTTCGTTTCCTTCCAGATTCCGCCGAAACAAAAATATTTCAGCTTTATCATGGAATTGTTTCGGAATTTTTGGAAAGCAATATCATTGAAACGGGATCTGCATACTTCAAGGCTTTTTTCACAAGGGCTACACGCAAGATTATTATTTAACAATCCTGATTCACACGCGAACCGCAAATTCAGTTACCGCCCAATCGGCTTACAACTTTAGGTGGTCTTTCGACCGGGAGCGGGAATCGAACCCGCAACAGTCAGATCCTGAATCTGATGCTCTACCGCTGAGCTATCCATTGTCCCATAATTAACCCGTCGCGGAACACATCTGATTCATCGCGTCTTAAGCTCAACCAAATGCGCCTGCGGTAAGGACAAGCATATTGCTTATACTTCATAAAATGGATACTGTCAAGTTGCCGGAAACCTGTACGCCGAAAAATATCAGATTTTTATACTCAGGCTACTTTAATACTGAAGCTGTTTTAAAATTCCTGAAGCTGGGCACGCAAGCGTAACAACGTGAAGCGGTTGTTCAGTGGCGAAGCCTATCGCCTTACCGGCTACGGTATAAAATTCCTTAATCCGCAAAAAAACATCTTTTGGGCAAATACAGTTCTATCGTAGAAAAGCCTAAAGCACAAAGAACCACATCAGGTTTTCAAAATTTCTACTATACTGAAGCTATTTTAAAATTCCTGAAGCTTGCGGTAAACCTGCAACGCAGAGCGTTAGGCAAGCGTAACAACGTGAAGCGGTTGTTCAGTGGCGAAGCCTATCGTCTTATCGGCTA
>JAIRWK010000330.1 GCA_031268995.1 Planctomycetaceae bacterium | reverse complement strand
CACACCTACTTCGTGATGTTGGCGTACTCTCTTTTGGTACGGGAACTGGATAAAACAAGTCTGAGTGAATGGGCGTCTGTGAAACTGACAACGATTGGCGAAAGTTGCCGCGCGATGCTGAAAGAATCGTTGCGTAACATGATCAATTGGCTCATTGACCGTCTGGACTTTACCGGAAAAACCGCGAAACGCATGCAAGCCTTGCTCGCCCGCCTCGGCTTGGCAAAATAAACAAATA
Organism: Planctomycetaceae bacterium; assembly: GCA_031268995.1. Taxonomy (GTDB): domain Bacteria; phylum Planctomycetota; class Planctomycetia; order Pirellulales; family Thermoguttaceae; genus WRKP01. The sequence continues at coordinate 12,259 of JAIRWK010000330.1, read as the reverse complement.
ACTTTTTTATGCCAATTTAACATGCGTTTGAACGCTTATTTTAAGAGAGATGAGGGGAATTTGCAAAAGTTTAGTTAAAAAATAGTTGGGGCTATTTTGTCGTTAGAGAATATGATGGGACATGAAGGACAGAAAGGACAAAAGAGACAGAATTTTAAGTTTGCAGATAAATTGACGGTTAAGATAGACTGTTGTAAAATACGATCAGGTGTCACCCAAAAATATTTTATTTATTAGCTCATGTTACGCACGATACGGAAATGATGATGATTATTCAGTCGATTGATAGAAAAAAGGTAAAACATATTTTCTACCAACATTTCGTCTCTAACGGGACGAGGAAAATACGTCTGGTTATCACCGATGCGTAACATGAGTTATTAATGTTCAATAAACGGTTTTATACCCAAGCTACTTTAAAATTCATGGAGCTGAACACGTAACGCAACAACGTGAAGCGGTTGTTCAAGGGCGAAGCCTATCGCCCCACCGGCTACGGTATATTCCCTTAGCAAAAAACTTTAAAAAAGAAAGGTGTAAATTTTTATGAAAAAGCAAATAATTTTATTGTCCGTGTTATTTATTTTTGCTCAAGTTCCGTTGGGTCTTTGGGCGGAAGATGCGGGGCGTGATGTTGTGGAATTGAAGGTGATGAGCTTCAATATATGGGGCGGCGGCGGTAAATCAATCGAAGAAACCGCACGTGTTATCAAAGAAACATCTGTCGATATCGCCGGTATTCAAGAATCCACAAAAAAAGGTAATAATACGGCTGAAAAAATTGCCAAAGATATGGGTTGGCATTCGCATATTACCAACCCGAGTTGTACAATCATTAGCCGTTATCCGATTGTCAAAATATCCGAAAACCGTAAAGGTTGCAAAATACAAATCGGCGAAAACCGTTTTGTTTGGATGTTCAACATACATTTAATGTATTGCCCATACGAACCTTATCAATTAAACGGTATTCCTTATTGCGGCGCGCCGTTGCTCAATACCGCCGAAGAAGCGATTGCGTCGGCGTGGAAAACTCGCGGAAAAGAAGTTGAGACGACGATTGCCGATATTAAAGAAGCACAAAAAGATAATTGCCCGATTTTTTTGACTGGCGATTTCAACGAACCGTCTTGTTTGGATTGGACGGATAAAGCCGCAAAAGCCGGAATTTGTAAAACTCCCGTCAAATGGACAGCAACAAAAGCATTCATGGAAAAAGCCGATTTGAAAGATAGCTATCGAATAAAATATCCTGATGAAGTTGCGCAAAAAGGTCATACTTGGACAACATTGCCCGCCAAACGCGAAGTGCTTGACCGAATAGATTTCGTCTTCTTTCACGGAGCAAAAATAGAAGTCAACAATGTACAAATCGTCGGCGAAAAAAGCAATTTAACAGACATCGGTTTTGAAAATTATCCTTCCGATCACCGCGCAGTTTTGGGAACATTTCGCCTGAAATTTTGAGGAGTGATGTTAGGAGTTTTTTTTGACAGATTGTCGTAATCGAGGGGCATAATGGACTTATAGGACAAAAGGGACAAAGGAAAGAGATTTTTAAAGTCTCTTTCCCTCTCGTGTCTGTTTGTCCTATAGGATACTGTGGACAATGATGCGAAAACTATTCGCTTTTGCTTGCGGTGTTGTAAAAAGAATCTGATGCGAGTTCTCGTATATTTTTATTTTTGCGTATCAAAAATAAAACTGGGATATGATTTTCGTTTGCTATTTTTAATCCTTCGTTTGCACCTAGAACAAAAAAAGCGGTTGCCAGAGCGTCCGCACGCGCACAATTTTTGTCCACTACAGAGACGGACGCGAGTTGTTCTTCAGAGACCAAGTCGTCTTCGTTACCTGACAGGCACGGTAAACCAGTTCGCGGGTCAATCAAATGCGAATAATATTTACCGCCGATAATATGAAAATTGCGATTTCCTCCGCTTGTTGCCATAGATTGGTTTTTGATATTTATGATTTGGTATATTCTGCCCCATTCGCCTCTCGGAATAATAACCGGCATCTCAATCCCAACCCGCCATTCATTGCCCTCGCCCCTGTCCCCACAACAACAAACCTCACCGCCAATCTCAACCATATAATCCCTCACCCCATACTCCCCACAAAACCGCGAAATAACATCCACCGCATAACCCTTCGCAATTGCCGACAGATCAATTTGTAGTTCCGGTACGGTTTTTTTAATCGCCGGCGGATTGAGCTGTACGGCAAGTTTTTCGTAGCCGATGTTAATTTTTTGTTTGTCAATTTCGTTGATAATTTCGTCAATTGAGAGACGTTTCCGTTTGACTCCAAATCCCCAAATATTGACCAACGGTGCCGCTGTTATATCAAACGCGCCGCCCGAAAACGCCGATACTTCCAACGCAAGACGCACAACTTGAAACGTATCAGACGAAACCGAAAACCAATCCAATGACTTGGAAGAGTTGAATCTGCTGATTTCTGAATTGGGGTCAAACAGCGACATTTTTTGTTCAATTTGGTCCAATTGCTTTTGAATTTCTGCCGTGAAGGCGTTCCAATCTTTATTTTTCGGAAAATTATGAATGCGGATCGAATAGAATGTTCCCATTGTTGAGCCCTTAGCGAATTGATCAACATATTCAATAGAACTCTCACGCCCGCGAAAATTGTACAAAACAAAACCGCCAACAATAACCGCCGCAATCGGAACAAAATAAAAAATTACGTTAAGAAATTTTTTTGAATTGACTGACATAAAATAACCGTTATACTAAAAAAACCTTCCCATTACGAAAAAAATATTGGCACGCAGACGACTCTGATTTCAATAGATGGTCGCGGATCGAATCTCGTTTTCTGATCTTGCGAATATCTCTCCCAATCTACGTCATCTGCGTGCTGACATTTTAACACAACTGCACAAAAAAACTTTGCCGTAATGAAATTGACCAAGAATCAAGCCGAAAAAGTTGAGAAAGAATCTGATAATCTCATCAACAAAACGACGGTTTTGTATCAACCGCTTTCTTTGGTATTGATAGCGGTGGTATTGGGGATTTTGGTTGATAAATATGTTGCCGTAACTCCGAAATTCTGGATATTTCTCACAATCATTTCGTTCTTGTTAGGTCTAGTTGCAAATTACAGAAACTCGCGTGCAATTGCAACGATCTTTGTACTTTTTTTTTGTTTTTCAATATTTGGTTTTTGGCATCATGAGCGTTGGAATAAATTTGCCGAAAATGATCTTGGATTTTATGCGGTTGATGGAGGTTATCCTGTTGGAATTCGTGCGGTAGTTAGTGATTTGCCGCGATTGGTTCCGCCATTACCTGGTAGTTTTATTGCCGACGAAGACCGCACAATTTTTACAATTCGCGCAACGAAATTACGCGACGGCGAAACTTGGCGTGATGTAACGGGCAACGTTTTTGTTACAATAAATGGCGACCGTACAGATTTGATGGTCGGTAATGAGATTTTAATTTTTGGCGAATTGTCTAAACCTGCCGGTCAACAAAATCCCGATGATGTTGATTTTGCGGATAAACTTCGCAGTCAACGAATTCTCTGCGTTATCTACGGTAAAAGTCAAGATGCAGTTTCGGTAATTTCCGAAGGCAGAATTAGTGTTACAAAAATTCTCGGTATTGTGCGTCACGCGGCAAGTAAAAATCTCTACGCAACAATGCCGCCCGATACGGCGTTGCTGGCTTCGGCAATGTTACTTGGTTTACGAGAGGGAGTTGATGAACAGATTCGACAAAATCTTATTGATACCGGCACGATGCATATTCTTGCGATTTCGGGGCTTCATGTTGTGGTGGTTACGATTTGTTTTAGGTATTTGTTTTTTCTTTTCGGGATGAGTCATCGGGCAATGGCGATTCTCACGGCGTTTATTGTTGTACAATATCTTTTGCTTACCAATATGGCACCGCCCGCAATTCGCGCAACTGCGTTGATAATAGTAATCTCAATCGCGGATTTCACTGGCAGACGCGCTTACGGCATAAACTCATTTTGCGCAACAGCAATCTTTATATTGATTCTAAATCCCGCCGAACTTTTTCAATTTGGAACACAATTATCATACATCGCAACCGCCGCGTTTTTTTGGCTGCCGAAATGGAATTCTTTTACAGAATTATACAATAAATGGATTTTGCGCAACGAAAATCCGTCTAGCATTTCAGAACTCACTCTTATCGAACAGGTCAACAGAGACAACAGTATTTTGTACAATTTAACCGCCAAAATATTGCGTACAATTCCAGTGTTGTTGATTGTCAGTGTAGTAATTTGGGCAATTTCAACGCCGCTTATACTTGCTCGTATTCATGTTTTTGCGCCAATTGCAATTTTGGTTAACATGCTTCTTTGGTTGCCGCTTTATGGCGCGATGATAAACGGATTCCTCACAATGGCAACAGGTTCAATTCCTTTTGTTGGCGGTTTTTTCGGAATGGCGGCAGACTTCTTTTTCAATATGCTTTTCGGAATGATCGCGTTTTTTCAATGGTTAGGCGGTCATTATTGGGTGAGTTCGTTTCCGATGTGGTGGAATGTTTGTTTTTATGCGGGTTTTATTTTCGTTACAATAATGCCGTTGCGTCGTGTGTCGTCGGTAGTGATTGCGATTGTGGTTGCGGTTTGGATTTTGGTTGGTTTTAGTTCGTTTTGGGTTTCGGATATTTGCAGGTATTATTCGGACAAACTTACGATAGATGTTTTTGCGGTTGGTCATGGCAATTGCGTATTGATTACAACGCCGAGTAAAAAACTGATTGTGTATGATGTTGGTTGTATGACTTCGCCGCGTCGGGCTGCGGATGTTTTGAGTCGTGGGGTTTGGAGGTCGGGCAAAATGAAAATTGATACAATTATGATTTCGCATCCTGATTTGGATCATTTCAACGGGTTGGAGCGGATAATTGAACGGTTTGATGTTGGAGTTGTATTGGTTTCGCCTTACATGTTTTTGCAACCGTCGGACAAAGAACGAAGCCAAAGTTACGACGCGGCTATTCGGCTTAAATTGTTATTGCAAAAACGCAAAATACCAATTATCAGCGTAAGCAAAGGCGATGATTTATCGAAATTCGGATTGCCGAAATCAGCAATCATACATCCGCCGAAAATTGGGCTTGAGGACAAAAATCCAAACTCAACGAGTCTGGTTTTGCGGTTTGAGCATCGCGATATTTCGGTACTTTTGCCGGCAGATTTGGACAACTTGGCAAATACTTCGTTTCTTGACCGATCAGTTGAGCAAACCGACGTAGTGATGATTCCGCATCACGGCGGCAAATCGGACGTAACAGAACCGCTAATAAAACATGTAACGCCAAAGTTATTGATAATAAGCGACGGAGGTTTTACGCACCGCGCGGTTTCAGTTGAAGATTATCGCAAACGAAATTTCATCGTCCATTCAACAAAAGATAACGGATTCATAAAAATCACAATCAACAAGAACGGTTGGCAAACAAACACGATGGAAGACTAATATACCCAAGCTGTTTTAAAATTCCAGAAGCTGAACACGCAAGCGCAACAACGTGAAGCGGTTGTTCAAGGGCGAAGCCTATCGCCTTACTGGCTACGGTAACAATTGAACCATGTCGGACTCGGTATTATTGAGTTCGGCATGGTTCATTTTGAATTTGCTGATTAGCTCCTCATTTTAGCTGTTCACATTTTTAAATTCGGTGATCTTTGCAAATTTACTTGGAGCAAATTTGTTTTAGATTTTTATTTTACCGAATTTTATGTGTTCAGTTCAAGTTACTCAAACCCATTCTTTGAGAGTCTTGAGGGCTCTAATTTTGACACGGTGATGAGCGGCTTTCGCGGGGCGATCATAAAATGTTCCGGGTTTGAGTTTGTTTTCGATGTGCTTTTTCTCTTTTGTTGCAGCAACGAATTTCTTCTCAATTTTGAGAACTCCTGGTAGCGTGAATGAACCCGCACCTTTTTTGCCGATACTCTTCCTGATTTCCTCAGTAAATGCATCAATTACCGCATTGACATCTTTTTTGCTAAGAGTAGTCGCCTCTGAAACATTGGCGATAATCTGCGTTTTTGTCAAGGGTCTTACATCGCCGGCGGTTTTCTTTTCCGTTTTCTTTGCGGCTGTAGCCATTAAAATTTCCTCCATGGATTTGTTCGATCTTGTCATAAAGCACTAGTTATACCGGAGCTGGTTTGAGCGGTAGGCTTCGCCCTTGAACAATCGCTTCGCGATGCTACGCTTGCGTGTTCAGCTTCGGGAATTTCAAAGTCGCTTGAGTGTACAACCACAACGCATGGTTGTCTAATAAATCGAACGGTTGTGGACATGCCTCCAAACCGGACCACGTTAGCCCGAGACAAATTGTCGGCACTCTGCAATCAATTCCCAAAATGTACTCAAGTCCGCAAATCAAACACGCCCCAAAAAACAAGAACATGAAAAATACAGACCTGCACACTTCGACAAGACAAAAGCAACCAATATCGCCGCCCGTGCCTTGATTTTTAACATTATTGCTGTGTATATCGAGTTGTGTCAAGTAGGGGATCGCCCTTACACGCCTCTTTTTCTGACTTTTTAGGCATTTTTACTGCTTTTTTGCTGCTTTGGGGAAATTTTTTCGCCAATTTTTCTATCTCAAATTCGGTCTTGTCCCATCTCTTCTGCATTACCAAAGATGAAACAATCCCAATAAATTTTACCGCAAATAATCGCACAAAACAGCAATTTTCCCAGTAATTCACCTAACTCCAATCAAAAAATCATTACGCTCGAATGACAAAATTGAACATAAAAAAACAAATTTGAGAACAAAACGGATAAAATTTTTGACAAAATTTCAGATTTTCAGATTTTTTCTCCATTAAATATCCTGCGGAAAATGCCCCCAAAAAACTACGATGTTTTTTGATCTCTCGTTGCCAAGCTGCGGAAGTTGAAAAAGGTATTTGCTAAAAATCCAAAAATTAATTTTATTCGAATTCGGTCGATTTCTATCGAGACTGAAAATTGACCGAATTTGAAATAATTTGTTTTTTAGCAAATGGGATTTTTTAAAAATTCCCAAAAATCAAATTGCCCCTGATTGACGAAAAATTGAATTCTGGTACACTTTCGCGACTTTCGGGTTTGGTCGAGTTGGCGAAACCTGTTTTGATCTTTGTCCGGTTCATTGATTGAAATGAATTTGAATTGTTTTTTCCAAACCGATGGGGCAGATACTAAAACGTTGCCAAAACGAATAGTTGTCGTTTGGTCGGCGATGTGCTGAACGGTATCTTCCAAACAAAAAGAAAGAAGGTTATCTAATGCCAGAAGGTTCTTCTCCAATTTCTGTACAGGAATTGATTGATGCGGGTGTTCATTTCGGACACCGCGCGAGTATGTGGAATCCTAAAATGCGTCCTTACGTTTATGGTCGCCGGAAGTTGATTCACATTATTGATGTTCGTGAGACTGTTCGCGGTCTCCTTCGTGCTAAAAAATATCTCAAACAAGTTGCCGAACAAGGAAGTTTGATCTTATTTGTCGGGACAAAACGCCAGGCTTCCGAAGCAATTAGGGCAGAAGCGGTGCGTTGCGGGATGCCTTATGTTGCTGATCGTTGGCTTGGAGGCACTTTGACAAATTTCCCAACGATACGTTCAAGATTGAATCGGTTGAAGGAATTGGAAGACATTTTGGGCGGCGATGAATTGCACACCTATTCCAAAAAAATGCAGTCGTCTTTGCAACGCGAATACAAAAAAATGTACCGAAATCTAAACGGTATCAGAGACATGGCAAGGTTTCCCGAAGCAATGGTAATAGTTGACCCGAAAAAAGAAAAAAACGCGGTCAAGGAAGCTCAAAAACTTGGGATTGTTACGGTGTCGTTGATTGACACGGATTCTGATCCCGACGAGGTCGATTTGGTAATTCCGGGCAATGATGATTCTATTCGTTCAATTGAAGTGATAATGCGTTGTTTATCGGACGCGGTAGAAGAAGGACAAAAAGATGCGGGCATAGAATATCGCAAAGAAAATTAATGCCGTGATTGGAATACTGCCTTTATAATTGCCCAACCGCAAATCGATTGTCGCGTGCCGGATGTTTGACACGTGATTTCAAACAAATGCTTCCCACCGATCCTAAATCGAACAAGTTGAAAATTTACACTCGCACGGGCGATGCGGGTGAGACATCGCTTGCGGGCGGGCTTCGTGTTGCTAAAGACAACGCGAGAATTGAGGTTATTGGTGAGATTGACGAACTGTCTGCGGCGTTGGGCATTGTCCGTTCAATAGACGAAAGCCGACACTTTTGCCCGAAAATTCTCCGAATACAAAAGGAGTTGATTTATTTCATGTCGGAGCTTGCGGTTGCGGGCAAGGATTGTTGCAAGATTTCACAAAGAGATGTTGACCAACTGGAGTCGGATATTGATGAAGAAAATGCGGCGTTGCCGTTATTGACGGAGTTTGTCGTAGCGGGTGCGTGTGTTCAATCGGCGTATTTGCATTTTGCCCGAACGGTTTGCCGTCGAGCGGAGCGGCGTTTAGTTTTGCTCAATCGGGTTGAGTTTGAGGTTTCGCCGTTGTTGCTTACTTATTTGAACCGGTTGAGTGATTTGTTGTTTGTTTTGAGTCGGGTTTGTGAGTAAAGTTGATTACACGGTAACGGCAAATGACACGAACAAAATATATTGCCAATGATGACTATAGTGTGTTGTTGCGGCGTGTCCCCCCTTGTCAAAGTTAGTCTGTGTACTATACTGCTTCGCTTTTCGGGGGGCAACGTTGCGAGGCGGACTTCAACGTTGCGAGGCGGACTTCGGCTGTTGTTTTTTGGAATTGAGTAGCGTGTGGAGGGTCGAGGGCGTTGTTTTTTGAGTAGCGAAGGCGCGGAAATGGTTTTACTTTATTGCCCTACAGATATAACTGTAGGGTGAAATGATACTTAAATAGAGGTTTGAAATGGCTAATGACAAAACATATATGGCTAAGTCCAAAGAGGTAGAGCAGAAATGGTATCTTGTGGATGCTACGGACAAGGTAGTTGGTCGGCTTGCGAGTGATATTGCTATGATTTTGATGGGCAAGCATCGTCCGGTGTACACGCCGCATATTGATACAGGTGAGTATGTTATAGTTACCAACGTGGACAAATTGATTTTTACAGGCAAGAAGTTGAATCAAAAGAAGTACACGTGGTACACTGGTTACCCCGGTCTTCGTAGCGAGAAGGCTCAAGAGCGTTTCGCAAGGCGACCGGAATTGGTGTTGATGGATTCGGTGCGGCGGATGTTGCCCAAGAATAATCTTGCGAAGCGTATGTTGCGGAAGTTGAAGGTTTACAAAAGTGGCGAACAGCACCCGCATCAAGCTCAGAATCCTGAAGTATTAGAGTTGGCGATTACTCGCGGTAGAGTTAATGCCGGTTGAGTTAAACTTGTTGATTCATTGATGGGTTTTATTTTTGGTCAATGTCGGTAATTTCGGGTAAAGTTCAGTTTAATTTTTTTCTGCACCAAAGTTGTTTCGTACCGCGCGTATTGTATAGATTTCGATGATTTTAAGTAGAGTAAAATCCGGCTTACAAACAGGTGAGTAGGCAACATTTATTATTTATTGTCCGAAGTTTTAAGTGCGATGTCGGCGGTATAAAATTTCAAAGCGTAATGCGGCGAGTGCGGTATTGTGTTGTTGGTGTCGGTTTGGGTGTGATAGTAATTATTGGGGAAAAGGTCAAATGGTCAAATTTGGTAGTTACGTTATTGAAGGCAATGGCAAGAATGATTGTCTTGGTACGGGCAGGCGCAAGTCGTCTGTTGCGAGGGTTAGGGTGCGAGCCGGCAAGGGCAGAATCAGCATAAACAAACGCGAGCTGGAGGATTTTTTCAAGACAGCGAAGCAAAAAAATTCTGTGCTTGCGCCGTTAGCGGTTACGGGCAAGAGGGAGTTGGTTGATGTTCTGATTCAAGTATCCGGCGGCGGAACAACTGGTCAAGCTGATGCGTGCAAACTTGGAATTGCGAGGGCTATTAAGAAGTTTGATCCTGAGGTTGAGGGTGCTTTGCGTGAGAATCATTTGCTAACGCGTGATGCTCGTGAAGTTGAACGCAAAAAGTACGGTCTCCGAAAAGCAAGACGCGGTACACAATTCTCAAAACGTTAATAAGAATTATCGGGGCAAAATTTCGATGCGTCCTTGCTTGTCGGTAGAGCGGGACGCTATCGTTTTCGGTAGTCTGTTTTCTAATTCGAGAGTTCGTTTTTCATACCGAAGCCGATATGGACGATAGGCTTCGAACCGCTTTATGTTGTTGCGATTGCGTGTTCAGTTGCGGGAATTTCAAAACAGCTTGAGTATATGAGAGACTATTTTTTGCGTAGTTGGTTTTATTTTTTGTTTTTTGGGGTACAATTTTTTTTATTGATTTTGTTATCTTATCTGACATCGGTTAACCGCACGGAGGTTGGTCATGTCGGGGCATCTGTTTATTTTTACAGGACATTTCGGTACGATGTGTTTCATGTCAATCCGCCTTTGACGCGATATATCACTGGTTTACCAATTCTCCTGACTTTTCCGCAATACGACTGGAAAACCTACTCGCCGCGTCCACAGGACCGCTCCGAATGGTCTATCGGTTCCGCATTCATCAACGCTAATACTCCAGAAAAATTTCATTGGTGTATTTTTCTTGCGCGGTGTTCATTGATTCCGATTATTTTGCTTGGCGGCTATGTTGGTTGTAAGTTTGCGTCGGAGCTTTACGGTCAACCTGCGGGAATTATTTTTCTTTTGCTTTGGACATTTTCGCCTTTCATTCTCGGTTGGGGTGCAACGATTTGCCCAGATGTTTGTGCGGCATCGTTGGGGATAATTGGCGTTTACATGTTTTGGCACTGGCTCAAAAATCCAACTTGGTCACGAACAATCATTGCGGGAACTTCTCTTGGTTTTTTACTGTTGGCAAAAATTACTTGGGTGATTGCGTTTCCGTTATGTTTTTTGATTTGGTTATTTTGGGTGTTTCCTTATTTCGTTTCATGCAAAAAAGACGGCGAAAAAATGACACATCCCAAATGCGAACAACTTGCCGTGATTTTTATCATTGCGATTTATGTGTTGAATATGGGATATTCTTTTGATGGTACGTTTCGTTTGCTCAGGGATTACAAGTTTATTTCGCAAACGTTAAGCGGCGTGGAGTTGCCAGAAGGGCATCAGCCTCCCAAAATCGGCAACCGTTTTGAGAAATCGTTATTGGGTTATGTTCCGGTGCCGTTGCCAGCGGAATTTGTGCAAGGAATTGACACGCAGAAGTTGGATTTCGAGCGTGGATTGGAGTCGTATTTTCGCGGCAAGTATTCGCAACATGGTTGGTGGTATTATTATGTTTATATGATTTTGGTTAAGGAACCGTTAGGCAATTTATGTCTTGGGGTATTGGCATTATTTATGTTTTGTTTTTCTTGTGATCGCAGGGTGTTGATTCGTGATGAGGTAGTAATTATTTTACCGGCGGTTATTCTTTTTGTTTTCATTAGTAGTCAAACGGGTTTTTCGATTCATCCACGATATATTGTTCTTGTGTTGCCATTTGTTTATATTTGGCTTAGCAGGCTTGGGCAAGCGTTTTCGAGAAGACAATATTCTACTGCAACAATCACGGCAATTTTATTATTTTGGTCGGTTGTGAGCAGTGTGAGTTATTTACCGTATTCGATGTCGTATTTTAACGAACTTATCGGCGGGGCAAACAATGCACCGAAGCATTTACTTGGCAGCAATATTGATTGGGGACAGAATGTTTATTTTCTTAAAAGATGGTATTTGACGCATCCTGAAGCGCGACCGATTAGGATTGTTTATAGCGATTCGGGTTCGCTTGAGCGTTTGGATATTAAGGATGATGATTTGCTGAAATCGGACGAACCTGTTGCGGGTTGGTTTGCGATTGGGGTCAATGAGCTTTATGGTTCGGCGAAACGGTACGAGTGGTTGAAACAATTTGCGCCGATTGACAGGGTTGGTTATTCAATTTACATTTACCGAGTTACGCCTGAGGATGCGAATCGGTTACGCAAGAGAATGAATTTGCCGGAATTAGAGCCAGGCAACCGACAGTGAGATTATTTTTATTGGGGGGATTGGTTTATTAATTTTTGATCGTTTTCTGATAGTAATTCGATGTTCATTGATCCGGTTTGTCCGTTTTTTAGTTGAAGCCATACCTTATTGTCTTGAATGCGAACTAATTTTGCCTCC
>JAIRWK010000294.1 GCA_031268995.1 Planctomycetaceae bacterium | reverse complement strand
AAAAAGGCGCATCCGCATTCGCCAGAATCGCCTCCGTCTTGAACTCCGCATGCAAACAAGCAAAAAATGTTACAAACGTCATAAAAAACGTATTCGACAAAACAAATAAATCCCCACTGAACGACTGAATAGTTACAAGAAATTAACAAAACTTCCAAATTGAGGTTTTTGGAAGTTTTCTAAAGTTGTAATTTTGTTATTCCGCCTTTTGATTCGGGAAAACCTAATGCTTTGATTGAGGCGGTGTCGGCATCGGATAGGTTGTTGATTACGCCGTCCTCAAAACACCGCAACGCTTCATCTCGCATGTTGCCGAAAAGTTTTTTGATAATTTGTTCGTCTGTTATGTTGGCGTTATTTTTTTTTGTTGCGACAAATTCGTTGTCGGGTGTTCCGTCGCCGTTCCATTGGGTTTGGGAATTGTAAATCATGAAACCGCGCCCCGTTTTGCGACCAAGACGATTTTGCCCGACCAACTTGACCAAAATATCGTTGTCCATTACGCGCTCAGGAAACGCCTTCCACAACACCCAACCGGCATGTAACACCACATCCAAACCAATCTCATCCATAATCCGAAAAGGTCCAATCTTCATCCCAAAATCCACCGCAACCCGCTCCAACCGCTCAATCGAAACCCCCTCACCAAACAAAACCAACGCCGCCGTAAGATACGCATTCAAAATACGATTCACAAGAAATCCCGTACCGTCCTTGACAACAATCGAAATCTTCCCCAAACGCTCCGCATGTTCACATGCAAAATCAATCGTCGCCTTGCCCGTACCGCCGCCCGCAATTATCTCAATAAGAGAACGTTGACGCACAGGATGAAAAAAATGAAATCCGCAAAAACGTAAACACCAATCCGCCGATAAAACTTCCGAAAGATTCGCAATTGAGATTGTTGAAGTATTGGAAAAGAGCAAAGTTTTCGAGTCGGAAACATTTTTGGATAATTGTTGCAATTCATTGTACAATCGATGTTTGAGCCGCAACTTCTCCGGTATCGTTTCAATAATTACACGCAAACCGCACATGTCATCAAGTTGATCGGTCATCTCAACCAATCGCGGATCATACGTCAACTCTTGCAAACAAAGCTCCGTAGCAATACGCTCCGCAGCACTTGCCAAAGATTCCGCCGAATTATCGTACAATAAAACCGATAACCCAACCCGCAAATGCGCCGCCGCAATCGCAACACCCATCATCCCAACACCAATTACACCAACCCGATCAAATCCCATAAAATCATATACCGCAACTGGTAAGGCGACAGGCTTCGCCCTTGAACAACCGCTTCACGTTGTTGCGATTCCGTAATCAGCTTTAAAACAGCTTGAGTATAAACTACTCGTTATACCGATTTTGGTCAAAAACGACGGTGTTTATTTGTCGTTTGTTTTTGATTTTTTGTCCAGTAATTCTATGTAGGGCAAAACGCCTAAATTCACTGAACATTCGCGGGCGCAGTTGCCGCAACCGGTACACAAAATAGAGCCGAATTTGTCTGGATAAATTCTGAATTTGTGTTGTATTCGATTTCGTTGTCTTGCGGATTGGTTTGGTCTTGGGTTATGACCGGAGGCGTGCAATGTGAAAAAAGGAAATTGACACGAATCCCAATTCTTGACCCGCTCGCCCCGAAACGCCCCGCCCTCGTCAACAATATCAAAACAATGACAAGTCGGACAAACATAAGTACACGCACCACAACCAAGACATCGAACCGTTAAACGATCAAATACATCGTCAACAAAATGCTCCGAAAGATAATTTTGAACATTGCCCGCATCGAATTTGATTTTCGGCGATTCTGTTGTTTTGTCGTTGTTGTCTTGTTCGGGTAAATTTTCATTGCCGAAAATTGCCTTGCCTTTGTCCGTAAAAATCCGCACGCCAAACTCGCCGCCCGACAAAACCAACATCGCATCCGCCCCAAAATCCACCGCCGGAGATAAACCAACCGACGAACAAAAACAAAATTCATCCGGTACACACGTCAACGTAATAACTGTCGTTTGTTTACGGCGTTGTTGGAAAAAATTGTCTTGGAAATCCCAGCCGAACACTTTGTCCAAAATCGGCAACGCCGCCGCCTCACAAGGACGCGAACCAAATATCACTTGCTCGCCAATAAAAGAATCCGCATCAGACACCTCAAGCTCTTTACCTTTGTAACAATAACCGCAAATTTTTTCGTGTTGCGGAAAGAAAAATTCTTTAATAGAGTTTGTCGGTTTAATTTCAGAATCAAAACCAACTTTGTCGGCTTCAGAGATTTCACGGTAAAAATATTTGCCCGCCGCTTCAACAGGTGCAATTACTCGCTTACCGTTCGAGATAAGTGTCGAAATTATCTCTTTCAGTTTATCAAGTGTCAATTTTTTAGACATAAAGTTTAAGGTTGTAAGGTTATTTCAATTTTTCCATACCGCACACTACTCATACCAAGCTACGACATAAGCAGACAATAGTTGACGAAATCTATATGCAAACAGCTCAAAGGGGGCAATATACTACCGCAAAACGCCACAATGGTAAATGAGGGGTTGCCAAAATTTGTACCGCAGCCGTTAAACGTGTATTTCTACTACGTCCAGATCGTTTAGGACGTAGTCGCCTTTAACTGTTGTGCCGTCGTGTACTGCGATTCCCCAGACTTTACCGAATTTTAGATTTTTGACGTAGTCTTTGTGGATCAGCTCCGCAAGCTCAAGAAGCGTTCCGCCTCGTGTTAGCGTGAAAGGTTTGTCGCGGTCAGGTTCTTTTTTTCGAGGGTCTTTTGTGTAAATTCGGATAACATCCAACGTTTGATAGATTGCGTTGCGAAGTTCTTCTAATGATTCGGGCAAGTTGGCGGATATTCTGAATTCGCGAAACGGCAATGGGCAAATTTCATGAAATAACTCCAGACGTTCCGCCGCATCTTGTTCGTCAATTTTATTTGCCAAAACAAATGTCCGCGTAAACGCTAAACCTACGTCTTCCTCGTCAAGACTTGATTCGGCGGCTAATCTGGTTTTGGTGGTTTTGAGTTTATCGATTACATCTTTTGCCTGCTCCATTCCCGAATCGTCGCCCAAATCAACCATCAAAAGCGCAATATCCGCACTACGTAACATGCCGACGATATACGGCTCAAGAAAATCCGGCGTTATCGGCGGCGTGTCAATCAATTGCACAAACACATCCTCCCAAGTCATCATTCCGGGTTGTGGTTGTTTTGTTGTGAAAGGATAAGGCGCAATTTCGGGAGTTGCTCTGGTCAACGTCGTAAGCAATTGACTTTTACCGGCATTGGGACCTCCGATAATTACGGCAGTTCCGGCACCTTGACGCGGCACGCGAAAAGATCGTGTTGTTCCGCCACTATTGTTGCCGCGAGATTTTTGCGTTTCTATATTTTTTTTGACTTGCGAAATCTGCGTCTTCAATTTAGCTTGAAGATGATCCGTACCCTTATGTTTGGGCATCTCCGCAAGCATAACTTGAAGCCAGCGCAATTCGTCCTCAGGCGTTTCGGCGCGTCTGTAATTATCTTCTGCTTTTTTGTATTGTTGCGTAAGGTTTGCAGGCATATTTCATTTTTTATGTTCTTTATTATACCGTAGCCGTTAGGGCGATAGGTTTCGCCCTTGAGCAACCGCTTCACGTTGTTGCGCTTGCGTGTTCAGCTTCAGGAATTTTAAAACAGCTTGAGTATAGTTGTAACTATTCAGTTGATAAAATTTCTATCAACCACAGAGATCACAGGTATAAATTTTTTGCATACGAAATAGACGAAAAATTTTATTTTCAACTTTTTCGTATATTCTCGTATTTAAAATTCTCCTCTGTGTTCTTTGTGTCATCTGCGGTTAATTTAAAAGCAACTTATTATTTTATGATTTCTCTGTAGATCAACGCGACGCATTCGGCGGAAATTGCTTCTTCGCGTCCGATGATGCCGACTTTTTCGCCGGTTTTAGCTTTTATGTTTATTTGGGTTGGTTTTATTGATGTGATTTCTGCGATTCGGTTTTTGATTTTTTCTTTGTGCGGGGACATTTTGGGTTTTTCGGCAAAAATTATTGTGTCAATATTCATTATCCTCCAACCTTCAGAATAAATTTTTTCGCAAATTGATTTGAGAATAATTGCCGAATCAATACCGCGATTCGCCGGATCAGTGTCAGGAAACATCTCGCCAATATCGCCCAACCCCGCCGCGCCAAGCAACGCATCAGACAAAGCATGCAACAAAACATCCGCATCACTATGTCCCGAAAGCGACTGCGAATACTCAATACAAACCCCGCCAATTATTATCGACGTACCAGCACAAAAACAATGAGTATCATGCCCCACGCCAACCCTTAACCGATCAATCATCTCTAAATCTATCCCAATATTATCTCACGTTACGCATTCAAATAAAGGCGAAAAAGGATATTGAAAAAAACTTCCGCATAACATGAGTACTGCTGTTATACGCAAGCTACTTTAAAATTCCAAAAGCTGAACACGCAATCGCAACAGCGTGAAGCGGTTGTTCAGGAGCGAAGCCTATCGCCCTACCAGCTACGGTATATTTTTTTGCCCCCAATACCCAAAATACAAAAACCATTTCCTCAATTGTAGCAGTTTTGTTTTTGATTGAAAGACTGGATGGTGTTTGGGGAAAAAGGACAAGAGGGACAAATAGGACTGAAGAGACAATGGGAACGAAATTTGGGTGTCGTTTTTTGTCTACTCTTTCCTGTATACCGTAGCCGGTAAGGCGATAGGCTTCGCCCCTGAACAACCGCTTCACGTTGTTGCGTTTGCCTAACGCTCTGTGTTGCAGGGTTACCGCAGCTTCAGGATTTTAAAACAGCTTGAGTACAATAGACAAGATATTTTTTTCTGGTACACTCTGAACCTTTGTCCTGATTCTCTTGTCTGAATTTAAACTTATACTTAAAATCGAAAATGAAAATAAAATTGATTTTGTCATTATTTCTCGGTGTATTAGTGTTGTCTGCAACGGCGGACGAGAGTGCGCCCAATGCTGTGGTTGTTGAGATTCGCGAGTTGATTCAGAGACTTGGGGACGAGAATTTTGTTATTCGTGAGCGTGCAGGTAAAAAGTTGCTTCAGATTGGAGTGATTGCCGAACACGAATTGCGGCAGGCGACCAGGAGTAACGATGTCGAAATATCTTTGCGGGCAAACGCCCTCCTAAGCCAAATGGAACAATATCTACGCGACTCCCAAAGCGAATCCGTCGAAGCGTTTGTCAAAATTTATTCTATTGAGACGGATCCTTTGATCAAGTTATCTTGTATTTGGGGATTGGCGAGTCCGTTACCGGATTATTGTGAGGATGGCGAGGGATTGTTTTCGCTTTGCCGGATTGTGCGGTTCGACAAGGACGGAGTGATGCGGAATGAAGCGGCGAAATGTCTTATTGCTTTTGTGCCGTTTGGATTGTCATCGCGGGAAAAATGGTATCAGAATATGTATCGTATTTTCGGACAAAATGGCGACGATGCGATGTTAGATTTGATTCACGATTATGTTTCGTTGCGGACAGACATTAACAAGTTGCGAAAAAAAACAGAAACAGAAGTTGAGAAGCGCGCAATCGAATCGGGCGAATCAGTCGATTATCCTGTGAAACTTCCGAAGTCGAAGGAGTTGGAGGATCGGTTACGGTCGTTTGCGGCGGATTTGGGCAAATTTCAAGACGAGCCGTTGTATAGTACAATCAAGTCGGGAAATTGGGTGGATATTCTTGTGTTTTATGCTCTCGCGGAAATGTATGACGAGCTTGGAATGATTCGTGAGCGTGATGAAGTTTTGGCGAAGGCTTTGACGATGCGTGAAAAATTGGGTCGAAGCAGTCAAATAGTGATGAATGATTTTGACGACAAAAGTATGAATGAACATTTCCGTACTGCCGTTTTTCTCCGCATGAAACAACGCATAAATTGGGCGGAAGAACATTTTAAACTTGTCATTGAAGAGGCGGATTCGTTGCTTATGAAGACGGTCGCGTGTTTGGAGATGGCGATGATAAAGCATTTGATGGCGGATTTGTCCGGCGCGATTGAGTATTTAGAAAAAAATTCTGAGATTGTCAAGTCGGAAGATTTCAAAAAATTATTCAACGATTCCAATGAACGCATCAAAAAAAATGAAGTCCAAATATTGGCATACAAAGCACAACTTGCCGCCGAAAAAGGCGATTGGAACGAGGCGAAAGTGATAGTTGACAAGACGCTTGAGATTGACCCGTATGAAATTGACACGATAATTCTGAGATTTAAAATCTGCGAGCGCAACTCCGATCTCGGCGTTTACAAAAACCAAATGAGAAGTATTATCGACAGAGCTACTTTCAATATCAGAAACGACATGGAAAGACCCGGACAAAATAACACAAGCGGATTGAGTCCTCATGTCGCGTGTAATCAAGCTGCTTGGCTACTGGCGAACACAAACGGGGATTTCGTGTTGGCGAGGGATTTAATTGAAGTTGCGATCAAACGCGAGCCGGATTCTTCGACTTATCTTGACACGCAAGCACATGTTTTCGCGTTGGGCAAACAATTTGACAAAGCAATCGAAATCCAAACAAAAACCATAAAATTATCACCAGACACCAAACTATTCAGAAATGCCTTGGAACAATTCAAAAAATTAAAAAACAATAAATAACTCATGTTACGCATGAGTAACCAACGCATATACCGAAGCCGGTATGGGCGGTAGGCTTCGCCCTCGAACAACCGCTTCACGTTGTTATCAGCTTCAGGAATTTCAAAACACCTTGAGTATAATGAGTAATTCAACCAAATTTGTATCATTTTGAAGCAATTTTGG
>JAIRWK010000292.1 GCA_031268995.1 Planctomycetaceae bacterium | reverse complement strand
AATGCGAAAATATACGAAAGAGTTGAAAATGAAATTTTCGTTTATTTCGTATTCAAAAAATTTATCTCTGTGAACTCTGTGTTCTCTGTGGTTGATAAAAATTCCATCAACTGAATAGTTACTTTTATTGTTTATCGAATACGCGTTTTGCTCTTTCTTTTAGGTTTTCGTTTTTGCTTTGGTCAATGACTTTTTTCATCGCGTCGGCAACTTTTGGCGACCTTACTTGCAACTTTTCACCGATTGTTACTACAGTTTGAGCTGCCCTGTCGCGCAACTTTTCACTGCCGACATCAAGATAATTAGCCGCAACATCAAAAACTTTCGGACTCGGATTCCTGTCATAAACATCAAAAATCAAAATCCTGTCCTCGTCCCGAACCGCAAGATCATACGTCTCTTGACAAATCTGCAATTTGCGATCTTCCGGCATTGCAAATTGTCTCGCCAAACGTATATATCCTCGCAAACCGCGACTTTTGTATTTCGATTCCTTCGCTAATTTCAAACACGCCCTCGCAACCAAATCGACATCCTTTTGAGAAACCCATCTGCCCAAAACTTCAGTCGCTTTGTTCTGAACCTCGTCAGCATCCTCCCACGCACTCCGCTCAACAATACCAACCGCCTTAGCCCCGCCAATCTCCTTGAACAACTCAAGCAAATTAACCTTAACCGGAACAGCAGATTTTTCGAATATCTTCAAAACTTCCGCCGAAGCAGCATCTTGCGGTAATCGCGTACAAGCGGATTTAAGCACGCTAAGTATTTTGTCCGTTTCCGCTTGCGCTTGTGATTTGATGAACAAATCTAAAATCGTCGGCAAATCATCAAGCCCAGCCGTTTGACCAATTGCATCTATCGTCGCCTTGCTGACATCGGCATCAGAATCGCTCAAACTCTTTTTCAAAAGCGGATACGCCGAAATAATTCGACGCTCCTTGACAAGCCCAATCGCAATAATTCGCGAATCTTTATCATTACTATCAAGCAGTTTACCAATCGCCGCGTCAATATCACTACCGGCTAAATTTTGCAGTGTAAGACGGGCAACATTCGCAATCCTAGCCGATTCATTTTGTTTCGCTGCGTCAATCAAAATCGGCAAAACCGACGAATCACCTATATTGCAAAACGACTCAATCGCCGCAACCCGAACCGCCTCATCGCCCGACTTCGCAAGCCCAGAAATCACCGGTAATGAAATCGCTTTCGACTCGTTATCTTTGCGGTCGCCTATCGAACGAACTAATTTTGCCTTTCGGGTCGGGTTGGTTTTTTTGTCAAGCAGGTCAATCATTGCTTTCGTAACTGCTTTTCCCGCCGGCAATTCCCGCCCAACTTTCAAACCAACTTCAAAATTAGCCGCCGCTTCCGAACTCAACAACTCAACAAGTTTGGCAACTCCCGCCTCACCACGCGACAACACGCTTTGAGTCAAGGCAGCTTCCTTTTGATGTTGCTTAATGTCCGCAACCGACAACGCATCATAAATCTCTATTGCTTTTGACTTTTCGCCCTTGTGCGTCAAAAACTCCGCACATAAAAAAGCCGAATCCGCAATCAATGGATCAATTGATTTTCGTTTAAAAAATTCAATTGCCGTATCTCCGGCGGTGCTAGCATAAGCGTAAGCAGCAGCTTGTCTTACATCTGCAATTTCGTGATTCAAAAACGATTTTGCGATTTCGGCGGATTGCGGATTTGCACGAACTCCGAGCGTCGTGAAAATTCCGGCAAGCACTTCGGGCTTTTTGACTTTACCCGCAATCTCACAAAGAGCAACGTCAACTTCCTTGTCTGGAATACTTTCCAACGCATAACGCGCGTAAAAGCCCTCTTTGGGAAGTTCAATTTTTTCAACCAAAATCGGTACGGCTGCCTTCGTGCCATACATCGCAACCCGTTTGTACGCAAATATTTTTATTCGCAAACGGAGATCATCGTCGGTTGCCGGTTTAATAATTTCCAGCATCTCGGCTTCGTTGGTTGAAGTGAGGAGCTTTCGGATAATTTCCGCCCCCGATTTATTCAAAGCATCATCTGGAACTTTATGCCAGCCAGGGTCTTGAGCAAACGCCGAACTGACAAGAACAATAGACACAATCGCTAAACTGAATATTTGTTTCATTTTTATTTAATTTTTATAGTTGTACGCTAAAAAATCTTAAATTTGAATTTGTCATTCGGACAATATAATTACAAAATCAATTCTTGCAACTCTTTTATCCGTTCAAATTTAACATATCATGCGCGTTTTAAGTTTAAGGGAAGTTGACAATAAAATATTACGAGCGATAGGCTTCGCCCCTGAACAACCGCTGCGCATTATTACGTTTGCGTGTTCAGTTTAAAATTAGCTTGAGTCTTTGAATCACGGGCAATTTTTAAGTTTGTCCGTAATTCATAACTCAATTACACATTCATATTAACATCTCCAAGGATCACGCATTGCGCGGGTTCGCAACCGGTTTGCCGTTTTGACTTCTTCGCCTTCGCCGATAAATTCCTCTTTTACCGGATCGAATTTCAGCGAGAATGATTTCGCTGAATTTTCGGACAATTTAGGCGGATTCAAGTCCCAAACGATCTTCGCACAATGTGACGCGATATGGGCATTTGCGGCAACTTCTGCGTTTGAAGCCGGCTTTTTGCGGGATTTGACACAATCCAAAAATTCCCGAATATGATTGTCCGGCGAAGTTCCGGGCATCCCGAAATACTTCAACTCCTTACGCAACGAATCAGACGAAACTTCCATACGCCCCGAATCGCCCGTTTCAACCCAACCTTCCTCGCCAACATACCTTACCGAACACGTCCCCAAACCAAGCCAACCGTCATTTCTGCAAACAAGTTTTACACCGTTTGCGTAACGTGCTTCAACTCTTGCGGTTTTGTCGCCTTTTTGATTGAAGGTTGCCCAATATTCGACTGGCACTGTTTCGTCCGACTGGTTGCCCCACTGACACAAATCAACAGTGTGCGTTCCCCATTCGAGAATCCCGCCGCCGTGAAAATCATAATGCCCACGCCAGCCGCCACCAACATACGAACCGTTATAAGGTCGCCAAGGACAAGGACCGAGCCAAAGCTCCCAATCCACAACATCTTTAGACGGTTCAGGTTGTGCGGGCAACCAATCATGAGTTACGCCCGGACTTAACGTGTTGGCGTGAACTTCGGTGAGTTTGCCCAATTTACCTTCGTGTGCTAATTTGGCGGCGAGTTGAAAGTTACCGATATTTCGGCGTTGTGTACCGGCTTGGAAGACTCGCCCGTATCGGTTGACGGCTTTTTCGACGGCGCGGCTTTCTTGAATTGTCAAGGAAAGCGGTTTTTCACAATAGACATCTTTACCGGCTTTTGACGCAACAATCGTAGCCATTGTGTGCCAACGGTCGCCGGTTGCGATCAGGACGGCATCCATTTGCGGGTTTGCTTCGTAAAATTCGAACATGTCGCGGTACATTGTGCAATTACCTGAGTATTTTCTGTCGGCAGCTTTTTTGACTGCTTCGCGACGATCTTTTCTAACATCGCAAATTGAAATAAACCGCACATCAGGATTTTGCATAAATACGGACAAATCGTGTCCGCCTCTTGCGGCGATACCAAGTCCGCCCAACAATATCAATTCGCTCGGCGGAACTGCGCCGTCTTTTCCAAGTATTTTACCGTTGATGTAAAGCGGAGCCGCCGCAACTGCCGCCGCCGTTACAACAGTGCGACGCAAAAATTGACGCCGACTGCCGGAGAAATTATTTTTCTTGTTCATTTCATCTCCTAATTGTTAACAGTATATTTGTCGTACTGTGCGCATTCTGAAATTCGGCAACTCAAAAGTTTAAACCGAAGCCAATACGGGCGGTAAGCTTCGCCCTTGAACAACCGCTCAACGCCGTTACATTTGTTTAATGCTTTGCGTTGCAGGTTTATCGCAGCTTCAGGAATTTCAAAACAGCTTGAGTAGAACAATGTAAAAGTTATCGAGAGTTTCGCAACTCCCAAACACCACCGCCAATTCGACGGTACGCATTTTCTACCACAATTCACCAAACTTATCAACAAGGGTATACCGTAGCCGGTAGGGCGATAGGCTTTGCCCCTGAGCAACCGCTTCACGTTGTTGCGCTTGCGTGTCCAGCTTCGTGAATTTTAAAACAGCTTGAGTATAAAAAGCCCATCAATCAAACCGGCTGCGGTGTGGTTGATAAATTTTGTGTGAGCGATTATACTCAGGCAGTTTTAAAATTCTGAAGCTGAACACGCAAACGCAACAACGTGAAGCGGTTGTTCAGCTTCAGGAATTTTAAAGTAGCTTCAGTATAAAAATTTTAAATAGAGGAGTGTTTGTGCGATTTCCTTTGTCGTTGTTGGGTAGTATGTCGCGTTATATGTGTTGGCAAAAGTTTTTTGGCAAACCTAAATTTCCGCTTGTTTTGATGCTTGAGCCGCTTCATGCGTGCAATTTACATTGCAGCGGGTGCGGTCGGATTCGTGAATATTCAGATACGATTTCAAAACATCTTTCGGTTGCGGAATGTGTTGATTCGATATTGGAGTCGGGGGCACCTATAATTAGTATTTGCGGCGGCGAGCCGTTGATTTATGCGGATATTTTGGAGTTGGTTGATTGTGTGTTGCGTCTTGGCAAACATATTTATCTTTGCACAAATGGTCAATTGCTGGAGTCGAAATTGTCCGATTTTTGCTCGCTTGCCCAAACCAATCGCCGTGTGAAAAGTCGATTATATTGGAATGTTCATGTTGACGGTATGCAGCGGACGCATGATTCTATTGTGGAAAAATGCGGTGCGTTTGATATTGCGATGAGTGGAATTTCGGCTGCCAAATGTGCGGGTTTTTTGGTTTACACGAATACGACGTTGTACAAACAGACGAATATTGACGAGCTTGTTGAGCTTGCGAAATTGTTGGAATCTGTGGGAGTTGATGGGATGATGCTTGCGCCTGGTTATGGTTATGATTCGGTGAAAGTTTCGGGCGGCGAGAATGATTTCTTTCTTACAAGAGCTGAAATTTGCGAAAAATTCCGCGAGATACGAACACGGCTAAAAAAATTCAAAATCACCGCAACTCCGCCGTTTCTGGATTTTTTGTGCGGCGACCGAACCCTACAATGCGCTGCGTGGGCAAACCCAACCCGAAATGTTAAAGGATGGAAAGCACCATGCTATCTGATTACGGATAAACATTACGAAACATACGATCAATTCATAAATTCAACAGATTGGTCAAAGATCGGATACGGCAATGATCCGCGTTGTGAAAATTGCATGATGCATTGCGGCTACGAACCTGCCGCCGTGTTATACGCAAATAAATTAACAGACCTAATCCGGTTGGCAATTTGGCAAATTTCCCATTGGTGAGAAATTGTGTTGGTCTTCCGTGTTGGAGTGTGGAGGCGTAAAGCGTGATGTCGTGGTGTTGTCCGACGATTGCGGTCAACACCGGTGCTTCGGTTGGGA
>JAIRWK010000276.1 GCA_031268995.1 Planctomycetaceae bacterium | reverse complement strand
GTTGCTTTTAAATAACCACAGAGAACACAGAGTTCACAGAGATAATTTTTTTGAATATGAAATAGACGAAAATTTCATTTTCAACTCTTTCGTATATTTTCGTATTTAAAATTCACCTCTGTGAACTCTGTGGTTGATAAAAATTCTATCGACTGAATAGTTACAAAAATTAAAGCCCTATTAGTATTATATGGGGAACTTTCCAAAAACACCTCGTTAAAAAGGGTATTTGTGAAATCGTTTGTGATTAAACATAAGTTTTTGTAAGTTCCCTATACGTCCACCCGTTCCTGCGTCAAAGGCAACTCCATGTGAAGCAAAATACACTACTGCTCCATACAACATTGTCCATCAAAACACGACGAACAACACACTCCACCGCAACAAACCTGTCCAGCCGGACAAGTCATTTCGCCACCGCAACCGTTTTGCGCATGAACAGATGACGAATCTGGTGTAATGCCAAGCAACAATAAACTAAGACCAAGATACGTCAAAATCGCTGTTAGGTAATTACCACCAAACAAAATCTTTTCCCAAATCGTTTTCATAACCTTTCTCCTTTTGCTAAACTAACTTTTAACCTAATGGTAAACGAACACAATCAAACACTCTCGCCCATATCAAAAGTTGCTGAAAAATATTTGAAGACTATTTTATTACCCCATTCGGGCAAATCTTATTTTCAAATATATACTAACAATCAAAAGTAACAATCCCGCGATTATGCAAAAAATCCGAAACCACGAAAAAACTGCCGTCTTGATACCTACGGTTGTTCCAGGAGGCAAAAATCGAGAAACCTCAAATTCTTGTAATGGAACAGGACCAGGTATAACTTTTGTTATTTCATATTCCGTAGCAGAATATTTAGCCTTTGTATCTGGATTTCTGGTTGTAGAAATGCTACGTTTAAGGCATGGAATTTTACCTTTGACAAAATGTTGATATTCATTTCTTATCTCTTCAATTCTCTTGTCTGTTGCGCAATTTATTTCTGTCACTACCCATTGATAGTTTCGCAAAAAGACATATTCATACCTAACGACTTTTTGATTTTTCTTGCCTGTTGCTGTTGTGGTTATCGTTACAGACTCGTTACTTTGCTGTTGATGATTTACAACGATGTTATCAATAACACATCTATCGGCAAATGGCGGTTTCTGAAATAGGTAATAGTGCAATTTAACACCACTAGTACTAAATGGAATTATCGGGAAAACAATATTACTGATCGTATCTTCAATTTCCATCTTATCCTTATCTCGTCTTTTCGTAATTCCTTTAAGTGAAAAATATTTTGCGCTCGGTTCCTGCTTGACAAGAAAATGAATATCTTGTGGAGTTACCAATAATATTTCATTATCTTGGGCTGATGGGTTGTTAGAATCTACACGGTAATACAGACCGCCACTCGATCTGTATTCCCATTCCACTTTTTGGGCAATAATCGGATCGTCCCCCTCTGACAGTGCGACTTGCTCATGACCCTCCTGTCGAAAAAACTCCAATCTCGTCTCTTTTACTAACATTGTTACGTTATCCACTGAACCCAGTAATTTAACGTAGCTGTCCCTGTACTCCCTTAACAACTGGCGTTGGTTTTCATCCAATTTTGAGTACATTGGGCAAGACCAATCTATTTCAGGTACTGCATCTTCACACTCTGCCGATACCGAAAACAACACCCAAAAAAGCAAAACCTGGGAAAAAACAACCCTTCCGCAAACAAGAAATCTTTTAACACACATGCTATTTTGTTATTTACTAAATCGTTAAAAACCAAAGACCAGAACACCGCCTCCTCTACTTAAAGAGAACCAAAGCTTAGTAAGCCGTTCGTACATCAAATCCCATCCGAATTCGATTGTTTACTTGTTACCCCTCATGTCTTAAAACCGCCGAAACGGCAATTTGAAAAAAAGTTCACAAACATTATGGTGTTTCCGAAACAGATAAGCAAGGCTAATACGGAAATATACAAGCACACCAAATACCGTCTTTCCGACAAATACACGATTTCACACCACTCTGCGTTTTTGTACGACAGGTACAGGCATTATCGTTGCTCATACACTTTTTCTTTTTGTTCACTTCTGCCGAGCAAGCACCTTCAACATCCTGATAATCTGAACAAGCAACCAAATGAGAACCTCCCATACAATCGCAATCTGCAAAGATGGGAGACACACCCCATAGCAGGACATATATCGAAAAAACACACAAGCAGTTTGAAAAAAATCTTGCTAACATTTTAAATCTCCTTCTCAAAAAACTTTTGACCTAAAACACAAAAACATACTCTACCTAACATCAGCAGAGACTCGCGTTTCCACCACATTAAATTCACAATCAAGCCAACTGCTGGCTGGTTCGTATTCAAGTTAAGCAAAATCTGACGCATTCCCTGTTTCCCGATCATATCCGAATCTGCATGCAAACTTACATCAAACTCAACTTCGGAACGGGGATTCACCGTAAAAGGCAACTCTCCTGTGGTCATACAATCACAATCCGCTACCATTGTTCGTCGTAAATCCCATTGCCACCTCCCATCAATTCACGAAACATTTCAATCATTACTCACAAGTACAACATACTTTGACTGTATAGTGACACAACATTCCATTTTCGAGCTAGTTGACGCAAAACCGATTTTCAAGTGTTTTCGAGTTATTATACCTGGCTTTTAAGTTGAAACCTCAGATTTCAGAAGTTTTGACCTATAACCGACTAATTCAAAATGTAAAAATACCGTTATACTGTAGCCGGTAAGGCGATAGGCTTCGCCCTTGAATAACCGCTTCGCGAAGCTACGCTCGCGTGTTCCGCTTCAGGAATTTCAAAACAGCTTGAGTATAAAAGTACAAAATCAAGGGTTATCGTATAACCTGACCTCATATAAAATATTACAAGCAAATTTCTTGACTATACAGTCAAAATACTAACCTCCGCAGTACCAACACCAACCCCGCAGTCACAAAAATATTTTACAATGATCGTCAGAAACAACAAGGGGGGGAGGGGTAAACCGAAAAAAATGTGTAACTATTCAGTAGTATAAAACCGTTATTTGTACAGGAGTTACAATTTGTCAAAATTAAGTGATTTATGTCAATAAATATAGGTACAAAAACCTAAGCTGCTAATATTTAAGCAATT
>JAIRWK010000264.1 GCA_031268995.1 Planctomycetaceae bacterium | reverse complement strand
TTCAAATTGGTTGACAACCAAACACTTGAAGACGCAGAGGAGACCTTGATAATAACCCTCACTGACGCATCCGCGACAGTAAACGGTACAACTCAAGACATAAAAATTGGCACGGCAACGACAACCACAGTAAACATCAAAAATGACAAATTGAATGTCAAATGGCAAACGATAGCCGGAGCAGATACTAATAAAGCCACTTTATCAGATGATCCTAATGCGGGCGGTCAAAGAGTTTTCCCCGAAAAATCAACTCCGACAGGAGTGATTGAAAATAAATTTGAGTTAGTATTTGAGTTGGAAGTCGCGGCAACAGCGGATACGATTCTTTACTATAAAATTTTTGATCCAGATAATTATATTGGTTTGGGAAATGACTTTGAAACAGCAACTGCTTGGAAGGGCGACGATAACTATGCAGAATTGTCTGTTACGACCGGCTCAGTAACAATTACAGCAGGCGCAATTAGTGCAACATTGACAATAGTAGTTTATCCTGAGGGTTACACTGGAACAAAATTGACTAGCAATGTAACAACGATAGTTATTGATTCGGTACACGCCGGTGACAATTTTATTGTTGTGGCAGATACAAATCAAGCTAATGTCAATGCCGCCGCTTTGGGGCAAACCGAAAATACTCGTTACAAAGAAACCAACGGATATTCTCAAACAGATCTTTTGACTGTTTGGAGAACATTAAATGTGGAGCTTGATGTTGCAACATGGGATAACATGCCTGCTGGTAATTTAAATGCACCGCTTGATGGATTTGTTGCGACTGAATTAGCAAGAGCTTGTATCGTTACAAAAGAATTCACACCAAACAACGCAACTGCGCCCAATGTCGGAAATGATGGCGTTGATGAAACAGAAAGAACCTTGATAAATGGCAATGGAGCCAATAGTGGGCGTGATATTTCTGGAAATAGTGCAGAGTTTTGGACTGTCCGTATAGTTACAATACCATACTATAACAATGAAGCCGCTTTCAGTTTGGCTAATAGTTCTGGTACTTTTCAGTCTAATACGATTACGGTTTGTTATCAAAAGCTAAGTAATTCTGTAACAACTTGGAATAACACACATGATCCAGATTTTGATTTACAAGATGGTCTTCGGTTTATTGTGTTGCACGAGATTGGGCATGTCCTTTTGACAGAGGGTGAAATCAATCATACAACCGAGTCAAGTATCATGAAAAGCAGTTTTGCTATAGGTGACATGCTTTTACCAGAAAATAGAAGGTTTTTACTTACACAGATACAACTCATACAATTGGATTCATGGGCAAATAACTAAAAAAGAAGGGAGACCATTTTATGAGAATATTTATTACGGTAGTTGTTTGGATATCGCTGTTATGTCTGGCGGCACTGTCGGCAGAGGAGACGCATCTGCCGATGTTTTCGATAAGAAGCTATCCAAAAACTCTGATGATTGGCGATACACTTTATGCTGTTTTTAGTGTCAATAACCCACATGAAGAGTCCATCGAATTCAACGATATTTATCTGGGGTCAGGGCGTTTTTGGGGTACCGTCCATTTGGATATTATTGACTCTGCTCAAAAAGTAATTCCGCTTTTGATAGAAGTTCCAGATCGAATGATTTTAACCTGGGTGGCAGAAGCTGTTAGACTAGAACCTAAAGAAACACGAATTGTTGGTTTGTATTCGGTTACTATACCACCTCTTGAAGACTTGTACGGTACTCCATATTGGCAAAAATTATTGGACAATTTACCGAAGGAAGGAGTAAGTTTTAAATTAAGAGTTACTGCGAGCTTGTATCCACATAACCTTAGACTCGCAAAGGAAGAAAATAAGTTTTTTTTGGAGGAAAAGTTTTTAATTCAACAGCGTCCCAAAAAAGATTTAGATCGTTTTAAACAATGGTACGAGAATACACCTAAAAATCTCATGCCCGAAATTGATACGAGGATAGCTCCATTACCTGTTAAAGTTGGCAAAGCATACATGAAGGAGGTGATGTCCAAATTACCTAAAGGGTACTACCATATTTTCAATCTAAACTATCGTTATCCTGGTTATCCCAATTTACCGAAGGATTGGCAAGCTTGGAAAAAACTTGAGGAGAGTTTTGAACCAGGTACGCTTAGGGATGAGATTCGTTGGAAAAGAATTTGTGTACAATATTATACGACTGCTGATGACAAGGTTCTTAACGAGTTAAAAGCTTGGCTTGAAAAAATGAATCCAATTCAGCGATCCGTAATGGTAAACTACTCCCATAAGGCCGAAGACTTGCCCAACTCAGAAAAACTTTACGAGACAATTCAGTTGTTTAAAGACAAGAAATGATTTTTGTTTTACAGTTTTCTATCTTCGGCAATTTTGAAGATAGAAAACTAATTTTGGCTCGATGAGATTAAAAGTAAAATATGGATATTTTGTAACCGTTCACGGGAATTTTTTATTTCCGTGTGTTGTGACTATTTGACAATAATAACGAATTAGCCCTAGCGGGCTAGGAGTCAAAATTACTGTGAACGGTTACAAAATTTTTTGACCGAAAATTCCACAAACCAATTTTTTTCCAATGCAGACACCGAAAGAAGTTCTTGATGTTTATTTTCTGGACACACGTTATGCGTTGTTGGAGGTAGCGGCGATGTTTGACCGTTATGACGATGCGGTTGCGCGGGCTGCAATTGCGAACGGCGACAACAAAACCGCAAATAATTCCGCAAACGATCCATGCCGCCAACAACTAGAAGATGCCGTAAAAATATTGATAAACCGCCCCAAAGCCGACCGCGCAGAAACAATGCTAAATCATTTTTCAGATAAATAAGCAAATGACAGTTGCCGAAATTTTAACCGCGAACAATTTATAGGGAAATTTCTATACTCAAGATGTTTTAAAATTCCAGTTTTTTTGTGAACGGTACCATTGAAATTCAGCGGGCAAATATTTTCCGTAGGAACGAGATTATCGAACAAAAAATCAATCGCTTTTATGTCCTTATTTTTCAAGGACGAAACATATTACTCGTACCGGTTTCGGTATAAAATATAGATTTATTATGAATACGAAAAAAACACGCGGATTACTTGCGACGGAGGATGGTCATTGTTTTTATGGATTATCGTTTGGGCATGAGGGAATTTCCACTGGTGAAGTGGTTTTTAATACCTCAATGACCGGTTATCAAGAAGTGATTTCCGATATGTCTTATGCGGGTCAAATTGTTGCAATGACTTCGCCTCATATTGGTAATACTGGTTTTAATATTGAGGATTACGAATCGCAATCGCCGCGTATTTGTGGTTTTTTGGTGCGTGAGTTTTCGGAGAGTTATTCTAATTGGCGGGCAAATGAGGGGCTTGATGAATTTTTTCGGCGTGAGGGGATAGTTGCGCTTTCTGGTATTGACACTCGGACATTGACGAAGCATTTGCGGACGCATGGTTTATTGCGGGCGGTGATAGCTACGGGAGATTGGGATGCTGCGGAACTAATTCAACGGGCAAAAAATTCACCGCGTCTGGAAGAGCTTGATCTGGTAGGTCAACTCACTACCGAAAAACCATTCGAATGGAAAGAAAAATGCAATTGGATTCCAGAAATGTACAGAGATGTTTGGGATTCTTTCAAAGGGCGTGATAGATTGAGGCGTGTGTTGGTTTATGATTTTGGCGCAAAGCAAAACATTTTGCGGGTATTATTGTCGATGATGTCGATTGGCGAAGGTGCGAATAATTGCAACAATTACTGCAACGACGACGATACCACTGATCACGGCAAAGTTATAGTTGTTCCGGCATCGACAACAGCGGAAGAGGCGTTGGCAATGAAACCTGATGGGATTATGTTTGTGAATGGACCTGGTGATCCTGCGCGGCTTAATTCGGTTGTTGACGAGATGAAGAAGTTGTTGGGCAAGGTACCGTTATTTGGAATTTGTCTTGGTCATCAACTTCTTGCGAGGGCGTTGGGGGCGACAACATTTAAGATGAAATTCGGGCATCGCGGTGCGAACCAACCTGTATTGAACAAACAAAACGGCAAGGTTGAAATTACTTCGCAAAACCACAGTTTTTGTATTGATCCGAGCAGTTTACCCAAAGAGGTTGAGGTATCGCATATAAATTTAAATGACGGAACAATTGAGGGCATACGTCATTCTGAACTTCCCATTTTTTCCGTCCAATACCACCCCGAAGCCGCCGCCGGTCCCCACGATGCCACATACCTATTCGAACAATTCATTTTCGGCAATCGTTGATGGGAATTTCAAAGTAGCTTGAGTATATAATGTTAACCAAACTCATTATCAACAAATTCAAGGGGTTGACTGATTGCGAAATTGACTTGGGACACAATGTCGTTTTTGTTGGTCCCAATAATTCCGGTAAAACGACCGCTTTACAAGCGTTATCGCTTTGGGAAACGGGGTTGCATTTTTGGATGTCAAAGCGTTTGTCCGAATCCAAAACGATCAAAAAATCCGGCGTAGCAATTAGTCGGCGTGATTTGATTGCCGTTCCGGTTTCGAACACAAGATATCTTTGGCAAAATCAAAATGTTCGTGTCAGTGGCGGTACAAATAAAGTATCGCGGCAAAAAACGGAAAATGTCCATATTACCGTCACGGTTGAAGGAAATTTTGACAGAACCAGCTGGGCTTGCGGTCTCGAATTCGATTACGCTAATCCGGAAACTTTTTACTGCCGACCAACAAAAGATCAAAATAATCTTCTATGGAATCTCTCCGAATCTCGAAGGGAATTGTTGGATCGGTTACGGGTTGTTTTTTTGCCGCCGATGTCAGGTCTTGCTCCGGTGGAACGGAAATTGGAACGCGGAAGCATTGACGTTCTTATCGGTGAAGGACAAACCGCGCAGGTTTTACGAAATCTTTGTAACAATTTATATCAAGATAATCGGGAACAATGGAATTTATTACGTAGTCAATTATGCGGGCTTTTTGGTATTGTGTTACATGAACCACTTTATGATAGTGCGCGGGGTGAAATTACGTTGTTTTATAATGACTTCCAAGCACCTCATAAAAATGAACAACTTGAAATATCTTCTGCCGGACGCGGTTTACAACAGGTTTTGTTGATATTAACGTTTCTGTATTTACATCCGGGATCAATTATTTTGTTAGACGAACCTGATGCTCATTTGGAAATCCTCCGCCAAAAACAAATTTACGATACTATTAAATCTGTCGCGAAAAAACAGAACGGACAAATTATCGCAGCAACTCATTCGGAAGTTATTCTCAACGAATCGGCAGAACGTGATACGGTTATCGCGTTTCTAGGTAAACCGCACAAACTGAACGACAAATCACAACTCATTAAATCGTTGACGAATATTGGTTGGGAGCAGTATTTGCTTTCTGAACAAAAGGGTTGGATTTTGTATCTTGAAGGGACAACAGATTTAGAAATGTTAAAAAAATTTGCCAAGTTGTTGAATCATCCGGCAAAAGATGTTTTGGAAAATGTTTTCTTTCATTCCATCGGTGATAATTCTCCGAAGAATGCTGAAAAACATTTTTACGCAATAAGGGAAGCGAAACCCGATTTACACGCATTTGCTTTATTTGACAGAATTGTTGATACGAAAATAAAATCAATTAACGGATTAACGGAGTATTCTCTGAAACGTTGCGAACTCGAAAATTATTTTTGCAATAAGAATGTTCTTGTCCGATGGGCAAGAGGATATCTTTCAGGTGATGTAATAGGGACGTTGTTGCAACTAACCGAACAAGAGGAACAAACAGAAAGAGAAAAAATAATGTTGGAGTGTATTGAGGAGTATTCTAAATTATTTATTGAATACCAAAAAGAGACGGATTCACTTTGGTCTCCGAATTTGAAAGCGAGTGATAAGGTTTTAGCACCGATTTTATCGAAATTTTTTGAAAAGACCGGCAGAAATCCGCAAGTTCAAAAATCCAGATTTTGCGAATTGATTCCGTTTATGTTGGCAGATGAGGTTGATGAGGAGATCGCTCATATATTGGATACAATTAATCAAACGGCATCGAACGTTAAAGAGTCAAACCACAAATAAGGGCAATGCCTAAGATTAATTTTTAGAAATTTCCTTTAGTGTACAAAAAATATGTTACAGAATTTTGGTTTTATTTTTTTGTTTGTTGTAGGATTTGCCGCGTAGGAATGATATTGTTATTGCGTCTAGGACTTGATCGGTTGGGATTTCTTTGTCTGCGTGAATTATTAGTTGGTTGCCGGTTTGCCAGAAAATAGCATAGGTCAACAGCCCCGTGTCAAACGTCAATATCCGCGCCTCGTTCATTAAATCCAAATAAAAAAACGTCATCTCAAAACCCGTTACATACTTCTCGTACATAATCTCATCCACACGCTCAACCTCCATGTCTTGGTACTCCGAACGCATCGTCTCCAACGCCTCATCCGCTATCTCATCAGGATTCTGACCAGACGGATACTTTTTCAAAATCCAAAACGCACCATCATCATTGCTAATTTGAATCGTTCCGTCAATCCTGCTCATCCGCGTTTCCAAAAATTCCCAATTCTCAGGATAACAAATATAAACGCCGTGCTTATCGTATTCGATCATGTTTTTTGTAGTTCAGGACAAATGAAGACAAAAGGACATTATGCTGCAGCTACTACGAAATTCATTTTTTTAGGACAGGATAAATGATTACAGGATCGTCAGGATATAATAAAATCCCGTCAAAAAAATAAAAACTGAATTTCATAGTGCGATGAGTATAAGAAACGTAAGAGACAAAAAGGGACATTGAGGACAACTGCGCGATTATTTTAAATTCGTTTTTTTGAATTTTAAAATCACTAAAGTTTTTTTGTGTTGTTCTCTTTGTCCCCGATGTTCTCTTTATTTTTGGCAAGCGGTTTATTCGTATTTTTTTGCGAAATAAACTTCTTTTTTGGTTACGTCGATGCCAGCTTCGCCTTCTTGCCAGTTTGCTGGGCAGACTTCGCCTCTTTTTTCGTAGAACAATAACGCCTTGACTGTTCGGAGTTCTTCTTCTACATTTCGACCAATCGGCGGCGCGTTGACTGTTTGGTGCATGACAATTCCGTCTTTGTTGATCAGAAACAGACCGCGAAGAGCCGAACCTTCATCCGACAAAATACCATACGACTCAACAATTGAGCGTTTAACATCCGCAAGAATCGGATATTGAATGCCTTTGATACCGCCTTCTTTTCTCTCCACGCTTGTCCAAGCAAAATGCGTGAAATGACTGTCAACCGAACACGCAAGAATTTGCACATTCAGTTTTTCAAATTCCGCCATCGCGTCCGAAAACGCAACTATCTCCGTCGGACACACAAACGTAAAATCCAACGGATAAAAGAACAACAAAACATACTTGCCGCGATAATCGGTAAGCGAAATTTCTTTAAATGTGCTATTGGGCATAAGTGCCCATGTCTTAAAATTAGGTGCCGGTTTGGTTACAAGAACGGACATAAAAATCTCCTGTTATTTTAGGTGGTTAACGTTTATACCGAAGCCAATACGGGCAATAGGCTTTGCCCTTGAACAACCGCTCACGCCGTTGCGTTTGCGCGTCCAACTTCGGGAATTTTAAAGTAGCTCGTGTAAGATCGCAACAAAACAATCCCACACTGTGCCGACGAGTCCAACAACTCATGACACTCGACCCGAATTGTATCCGCAAAAAATAAAAAAACAAGACACGCTAATCAGAAGCCAACAAAAAATATACCGTAGCCGGTAGGGCGAAGCCTATCGCCCTGCCGGTTACGGTATAATTATTATTTTTTTGTTTTGAGCAACAGTGAGGCGTTTAGTATTACGGCGATTGAGCCGGCGTTGTGAACTAGAGCACCTACGACGGGGCCAATCAATCCCAATGTTGCCAGAACGATTGCTATTGCGTTTATGCTCATTGAAATCCAGATATTACCTATAATTTTTGCTCGTGTTTTTCTTGCAAGTTTCAGCAAAAACGGCATCTTTGATAAATCGTCGCCCATCAACACTACATCAGCGGCATCAATTGTCAAATCACTCCCAACCTTGCCCATTGCAATTCCAACCGTTGCCGCCTTCAACGCCGGCGCGTCATTTATTCCATCTCCAATCATTGCGATTTTGCCGCCGTTTTTCACTATCGTTTCGATTTCTTTTACCTTCTCTTCCGGTAACAGCTCCGATTTGACCAATTTTATTCCGGCAAGTTCAGAAATTCCCCGCGCCGCCCGCGAATTGTCTCCCGTGAGTAAAATCACATCAACTCCGTCCCGCTGTAAACTCTCAACAACACCACGCGACACCACACGAATCGCATCCGCAACCGACACAAAACCCAACACCACCGAATCCGCCGCAACCCAAATAACAGTCTCGCCAACATCAAATCGCAATTGCGCCCGCGATTGAATTTCGTCATTTATTGTAACATTAAATCGCGATAAAATTCTGTTGTTGCCCACTATCAAACGCTCGTTGTCTCCAGCTGAATTTGCACAAATTCCCTCGCCGCGAAATAACTCAAAACTGTCAACTGAATCCAATTGCAAACCATCCAACCTCGCCGCCTCAACTATACTCTTCGCCAACGGATGCTCGGATAATAACTCAACAGAAGCCGCAAGTTGAAGCAACTCGCGATCACTGTATTTACTATCACACGAACAAACCGCCATCAGTCGCGGTTCACCTTGAGTAAGCGTTCCTGTTTTGTCGAACGCCGCCGTGCCTATTTGCGCAAGTTGCTCAAGCACTTCGCCGCTGCGAATCAATATCCCCAAATGTGAAGCATTGCCAATCGCCGCAATTATCGCCGTCGGCGTTGCCAACACCAACGAACACGGACAAAATACAACCAATATCGTTACCGCACGACTCACTGACCCCTCAACCAATAACCGAAAATCAACCCCAACACCACCAAAAAATCCAAAAATAAAATACGCCAAACCCACAACCGCCGCCGTTAAAATCGCCATCGGAACCAAAAAAGTTGCCCAACTGTCAGCAATCCGCTCAACATGCGCCTTCTTTTGCTCCGCCTCACGAACAAGCCGAATCATATTTGCAATCGAAGCATCCTCGCCCACTCGTGTTGCCCGCATTACAAACGAACCAAACCGATTGACCGTGCCGCCATAAACCAAATCACCAACAAAAAGATCAACCGGTAACGACTCGCCGGTAATCAAAGACTGATCAATAGAAGTATTGCCCGTTACAATAATTCCATCAACCGGAACCGACTCGCCCGGTAACACCCGCAAAAAATCGCCGCTTTGCACTTCGTCGGCTGCAATTATTGTTTCATTATTATTCGTGTTGGTTTCGGTAATATTTGGCGAGTTAGAATTAGAGTTTTTTTTGTCGTCATTGTTGTCGTTGTTGTTGTAAAATCCTTCGATTCGCCGCGCTGTTTTGGGGGCAAGTTTTAACAACGCTTCTATGCCAGACCGCGCTTTTGAAATTGTCCATTCCTCAAGATAATGACCCAATGCCATAATAAATGCAACTTCACCACCCGCAAAAATATAAGAATGACCATGCCCGCCCGAAGAATGCGTGCCGGATGGAAAAAACCATTCGGAAATTATTGTTGCGGTAATTGCCGTACTCAAAAGCGTGTCAACAGAAATACGACGATCAAATACCGCATTCCTAACCGCGCTCATATAAAAAGGAGTACCGGAAATCAATATCGCAATCCACGCCGGATCAAAAAATAAAAAATCATGCGCCAAATGAAAAAAACTAGCCACAAGAGATAAACCGGAAATAACAAGCAAAAAAATTTCCATTCGCTCGTAAATTTCATGTAAACGTCCCGACTCTTTTTTCGTTTCGTTTGGTTTTTCTTGCTTCTGCCTCGCAGAACAACAACACGGAGGCGCAACCGGCTCACAACAACAATTTTCACGCATAATTTATATTTATCGTTTTTACCCTCAATAAGAGTGTGTAGTGTATATTTCAACAAAATCAAGTTATACAGAAGCCGGTATGAGTGGTAGGCTTCGCCCCTGAACAACCGCTTCACGTTGTTGCGCTCGCGTGTCCAGCTTCAGGAATTTTAAAACAGCTTGAGCATACGTATTCACAAAATGTAAACACCACAAAGGCGAAAAAAGCGAAAAAGGATATTTTAAAACCTTCATGCGAATTCATCGCCTTCGCGGTAAAAAATTCCCTTCTTATCCTCAACGTTCCACATTTCACCAAAGTATATCCAAACGAAAATTTGAAGCAAGGTATTGGTAAAATACGTTAAAAAAATCAATTGGATAAACAATTGACATAAAAACAAAAAAGTTCAATGTTAATAGAATTGTGTGCCGAAAAAGCCGTAGGGATTCTTGCCGAAGCAGAATCACGCAACATATACCGTAGCCGGTAAGGCGATAGGCTTCGCCCTTGAACAACCGCTTCACGTTGTTGCGCTTGCGTGTCCAGCTTTAAAGTAGCTTCAGTATAAACAACACACCACAAATACAAGGAGTACGACCAAATGCCAAGAATAAAACGCAACCGTTTTAATTGTACGATTATTTTTTTGTTGTTCTATTCGACGCTAAATATTTTTAGCAATATTATTTTTGCCGCAATTCCAGAATCGCCGCAACTTGCTCAAGATTATGGAGTTTATCTGACCAAAACGGAATTCGAATCGTTTTTGCAAAAATATCAAAATGAACATTCGGCAAATTCCAATGTTGGTAAAAATTTATCTTGGCGAAAGGGAAATATTACAATTACGCCTTACGGTTTTATAAATTTTAGCATGTCATACGAGACAGAGCGAACGGTAGCCGGTGATTATGTTATTTTTGCCAATTCTCCCGATTTGGAAAGTGGAGCAAGTTTTAATGTTGATCCGAAATCGAGTCGGTTGGGATTTAATATTGAATCGCCCGGAATTGCGGGTTGGCGTGGTTCGCGGTCGAAGGGCGTGATTGAGTTTGATTTTCAAGGCGCGTTTCAAAGCCGTAATCGCGCGGGATTATTGTTGCGCAAAGCGTATGTTGAGGTTTCGGACGGTCGGACGAAATTTCTTGCGGGTCAAGATTGGGAGATTATTTCGCCGCTTTATCCGAACGTATTGAATTATACATCAGCGGCTTATGTTGGCAATGTTGGTTATCGCAGGGCAATGTTACGGGTTGAGCGCAGGACGGATTTTTGCCAGTCAAATTATCTGACAACACAATTCGGAATCGCCGATCACGTGTTTCGAGACAACACGGCAGTTTCTCCGGCGGTATCGAGTTTTCCTGATATTCAAGGACGGTTAGCTTATTCTTTCGGCAAGGGTTGTTTTGAACACGGCAAACCGATTACGTTGGGCGTATCTTCGCATTTCGGCGAGCAGAGATTTACGTTTGGCAATGACAAAAAGAATCTCAATACATGGTCTTTCAATGTTGATTTCGATTTGCCGATTACCAAAAAACTCGGTTTCCAAATGGAATATTTTTTAGGTGAAAACTTGGCAACTATCGAAGGCGGAATTTGGCAAGGTGTCGATGCCCAACGCCGAAACACAATCCGCGCTCAAGGCGGTTGGGCTTCGCTCATATACAAACTCACAGAAAAATTGCAGACAAATTGGTGTTACATGATTGACGACCCGTTCAATAAAGATGTAGTTGCCGGTAATGCTGGAAATAATTTATCAAGAAATTATAATCACTGTATTGCTGTCAATGCGTTATACCAATGGAATAAATCATTGATGACTGGTTTTGAAGTCAGTTTCTGGAGAACTCACTGGCAACGCTACGACACAGGAACACAATCAGTAATCCCACTCGCAACCGGAAAATCAACACGATACGAATTTGTTGTTCGATATACATTTTAAAAGAAACGAAAAATCCACATTACAGAATGCATCAAGAGACACGGAGGACATTAAGGTATTGCCCCGAAATAATTGACCATTAATGTTCAATAAACGGTTTTACTTTAGGGAATTAATGGTGATTTTATTTCAGAGCAATGCCTAAGGACAAAGTAATATTCCAAAAATTTTTTACAGGTTGAATTAAAAATGAAAGCAAGGGTGATTTTAGCGTTTCGTTATTTAGCGATTTTTTATATGATTTTTTTGACGTTACTTCTTTGGCTTCCGGATCCGCGGGTGCTTGTATTTGGTTGGGAGCCGTCTGATGATGTTGGCGGTTATATGCACTTATTAACTTTTTTGGTTCTTGGTTTTTTGTTTGAGTTGGATCGGCGTGGTTTTAGTTTTGAGTTTTTGGGGTTATTATTGTTGTGTTATGCGGTGTTGACGGAGGTTGGTCAAATATTTTCGCCGTCACGCGAATTCGATTTGCAAGATATGATACAAAATTTCGCAGGAATAATAGTCGGACTGGAGATCGGAAACATAATGAAAAATATTTACAAATTCACCGCGAAATCTCCTTGATCGTTTACAGGGAATTTCTAAAAATACTATTTGCCAAAAATTGCCAAGAATAAATTACTTTAAATTCGGTCGATAGAAATCGACCGAATTTCGAATGAAATCAATTTTTAGAAATTCCTTATACAAAAATATTAGCCATTGCCCGCAAATGCCAAAAACAAAACATCCGTCAACTCTTTTCCTTTGTTTCTTATTATTTTTTCCGCTGATTCAAGCGTGGTTATATTTTGTTCTGATGGCGAATTGGAATCCGTCAATCCAAAAGGCAATGTACATGTTGACGAAAACTATAATGCTGGCGATTCCGATCTTTTATACTTTGACAATCACAAAAGAACGTTTTTGCCCGCGACCGTTTAACAAACGCGGATTGATTGAGGGAAATCTTTTTGGCTTTGGGGTGTTATTGTTGATTTGTTTTTTATATTTTTGTTGGCTTAAACCGATTGGGCTGATTGGTCATGGTACGCCGGTTGGTAACGCGATTAGGGAGCGGGTTCAAGTTTTTGGGTTTACAAATTTGGCGGCGTTTGTGCTGTTTGGAATTTTTGTTTCGTTAATTCATTCGGCGTTGGAGGAATATTATTGGCGTTGGTTTACGTTTGGGCAACTTTTGCGAAAGATTCCAAAATTATTGGCGATAATTATTTCGGGATTGGGTTTTATGTTGCATCATGTTGTGATTCTTGGTGTTTATTTTCGGTTTGATCATCCGGCAACATGGATATTTTCATTCGCAGTAGCAATCGGCGGCATGTATTGGTCGTGGCTTTATTCGAGAAAAGATTCGATTTACGCTTCTTGGTTGAGTCATGCTTGGATCGACGTTGCGATTTTTATTGTCGGGTATGATGTGTTATTTGTAAATTAGGATGGTCTGGTTTTTTTTAAGGGACATGAAGGACGAAAGGGGCATTGGGAACAAAAATGACGATTGCTTTGTCCACAATGTCACTTATGTTCTTTTTGTCCCTTATGTCATTTATACTCAAGCTACTTTGAAATTCATGGAGTTGAACACGCAATCGCAACAATGTGAAGCGGTTGTTCAAGGGCGAAGCCTACCGCCCATACCGGCTTCGGTATAAAGAAAATGTCGAAATTAACTGTCGAATATTTTCTTTTTTTGCCTTACATTATTTTTATTATTGCGTCTGCCATTTCGTCTGTTCCTACGGCGGAGTTGTCGTTTGGGTTATTTTTTAGGTCGTAGGTTACGTATTTGCCTTCGGCGATTATTGCGGCGACCGCGTTCTCCAATTTTTTCGCCGCATTAAATTCCTTCAAATGCCTCAACATCAATACGCCCGACAAAATCAATGCTGTCGGATTGACTTTATTTTGACCTTTATATTTTGGAGCGGAACCGTGAGTTGCTTCGAATATGGCGATGTTATTTCCAACATTTGCGCCCGGTGCTACTCCCAAACCGCCGATAAGACCCGCGCATAAATCACTCAAAATATCACCGTAAAGATTCGGTAAAACTAAAACATCATAAAGCTCTGGTTTTTGGACAAGTTGCATACACATATTGTCAACTATTCTATCCTCGAACTCAATATCCGAATATTCACCGGCAACTTGCCGTGCTACTTCGAGAAACAAGCCGTCTGTATATTTCATAATATTTGCTTTGTGTACGGCGGTAACTTTTTGTCGTCTGTTTTCTTTGGCGTAGTCGAATGCTGCTCGGACGATGCGTTTTGTTCCTGATATGCTGATTGGTTTAATTGAGATGCCGGTTTCGGCGGGCGAGGTCAATATTTTTCTGCCTTGTGTCAAAGAATTGATTGTGTTGATTATGTTGCTTGTTTTTCCGTGTTCAAATTCGATTCCGGCGTAGAGGTCTTCTGTATTTTCACGGAAGATGACGAGGTTGACGGGTGTTTGGGTGTAGAATGTTCTTACGCCTTTGTAGGTCCTGCACGGGCGGATGCAAGCGTACAGATCAAACTCTTGACGTAAATGAACATTGATGCTTCGGAATCCTGTTCCGACTGGTGTTGTGATTGGTGATTTGAGAGCACAACGTGTACGTCTAATACTTTGCAATACGGAATCCGGCAACGGTGTTCCGGCTTTTTTCATAATATCTACGCCGGCTTCTTGAATATCCCATCTGATATTTACGCCGGTTGCGTCAATACAACGACGAGCCGCCGTAGCTAATTCCGGTCCAACTCCGTCGCCGGTTATCAATGTAACTTCGTGTGTCATATTTTATTTTTTTAGTGGTTAATGTTTTTAGAGAATTTCTAAAAATTGATCTTATTCGAATTCGGTCGATTTATATACTGAAGCTACTTTAAAATTCCTGAAGCTGAACACGCAAACGCAACAACATGAAAAGATTGTTCAAGGGCGAAGCCTATCGCCCTACCGGCTACGGTATATCGACTAAAATCGACCGAATTTGGAATAATTTGTTTTTGGTAATTGGGGGCAAATAATATTTTTAGAAATATTATTGCCAACGCGGACGCACATTCTATCTTTTTTATTTTTTGTTGCTATAGCGGCAAAAAATAAAAAAGATAAAATGTCGGTTATAGATATAATGTAGGGAATTTAAAAAATTGATTTTATTCGAATTCGGTTGATTTATATCGACCGAATTTGAAATATACCGAAACCAGTATAATTGGTGATCCTGTCCCGTTAGGGACAATATGTTGGTAGAAAACGCAGGGTTAAAAAACGCCGTCTCGTTAGGGACGGAATGTGAGGACTTTTCAAACGGTTTAAATTGTAATCACATTGCGTCCCATGCGGGACGCGGAATATTTTGACATTATTTTCTACCAACATTTCGTCCCTAACGGGACGGGGAAAATCAGCTATCGCAAGTTCCCGTAAGAAAGAAATTATCAAACGATCACTCGTCCAAAATAATCTCGTTTTGTGTGGTTGGAGCATTGAGTACGGCGGTTTCGCTGTGCTACACCGCCGGTTACGCACATCACGCCCTTGCGGGGCTAGGAAGAATTTTTAGAAGCTCAATAAATATTGTGTCAAATAATTTGAAGGTGGATTTTGGTTTTGTGTTTGCGATGTCGATGGAGGCGGCTGGGGTTGTTGATTTGTTGGAGCGTCGTGTAACTACGAAAGGGGACGGGCGGGTATTTCATACTGGTAAATTGAAAAATTATTCGGTTGCGATTGTTGTGTCTGGGATTGGTCAGAACAAGGCAGCTTCTGCAACGAAGGCGTTATTGGATGTTTTTTGTCCAACGGTTATTATTTCGGCGGGTTATGCGGGCGGGCTTTTGTCGAATCTGAAGCGGTTTAGTGTTCACAAACCGGAATTATTGTTGCGCAAATCGGACGGTATGTTAATTGAAATCGCCGACAATACGCCAAAATTGGTAAAGAAATTTCTTGCCGTAAATTCCGATTGCCTTGCCGAAACTCAACCGAAAACCAATAACGACACCGACACCACAACAAATACCGCAAAAGAAAATAATACCGATCTCGACAACGATAATATATCGAATAAATTTTTAGGCAATCGTTGTATGCTTGTTACAGTGGATCAACCTGTGGAAACGGCGGCGGCAAAATTATTGTTGGGCAAGGAGAGCGGCGGTGAGATTGTTGACATGGAGACGTTTTCGGTTGCGGAGGTTTGTTGCAATTGGCGTGGCGGTGTTGGCGGGGATTGGGACGAGGCGGTGTTTTTTAGTTCGGTGCGTATTGTTTTGGATGTTGCGGATGAGGAGTTGCCCAAAGAGGTGAAGCGAATTATTCACGCACAAAAAAACAGCACGGCAAGAATGATTGGTTCAACGATTGGCTCATTTTTCAAACGACCATCGGTAGTCTTTGACTTATATAATCTCAAAGAACACGCATTGCAAGCAACAGACATTTTAGCAAAATACATCACAACAAATATCGAAACATTTCACAAACGCTGAAATACCGACGCCGGTATGGGCGGTAGGCTTCGCCAATGAACAACCGTTTCACGTTGTTGTGCTTCCGTATTCAGCTCCATGAATTTTAAAGTAGCTTCAGTAGAATATCCCCTGATTGCAAGCGGCTTGAAATGGTATATACTCCGCTGTCGTTTTTAGACTCGGTGATGATTTATTGGAATGCCTTGAATTTTATACCGTAGCTGGTAAGGCGATAGGCTTCGCCCTTGAACAACCGCTTCATGTTGTTGCGTTTGCGTGTTCAGCTTTGGGAATTTTAAGACAACTTCAGCATAAGGAGAACCACCCCCATCCCCTCCGAATGAGGGGAATAATTCCCCTCGTTCGGAGGGGTTAGGGGTGGTTTCTGAGGGGATAGGGGCGGCGTGCGTCCGGTATTGTTAAGTTTCTCATAGACACTTGCCAATCACCACTTGCCACTTTTTTGTTTTTGGAAAATTATTTTTGGGCGATGATTTAAGGGCGAAGCCTATCGTTCATGCCGGTTTTGGTATTGTTTTTTTGCGGTTTGTTTTTTTGTACAAAATTTTATCCTAACTAAC
Organism: Planctomycetaceae bacterium; assembly: GCA_031268995.1. GTDB lineage: Bacteria > Planctomycetota > Planctomycetia > Pirellulales > Thermoguttaceae > WRKP01. The sequence goes on along the minus strand of JAIRWK010000264.1, from coordinate 5,900 downwards.
GCTTATGCCAACATCCATGCTGCAATACGAAATGTTGCCAACAACATGGTTCTACGTCTCAACTCTGATTATATTGGCGGTCTTCTTCAAATTCAACCGCGTTTGGAGCGTGAGAAATCTTGACCTCGTTGGAATAATTCTGATTACGCCGGGTTTGATTTGGCTGGCGATGAGTGATGATTTGTGGGGTTATATTTGGTTATTTGTTTTGTATTTTTTGTTGCTTATACGTTTATTTTTTGATACGGTGATGGTGCGTCGTCCGTTGCTTGAGCCTAATCTTACGCCGGGTAGTTTAACTTTTTCTTGTTTCTTTTTGGTTTTATTTGTTGTTGCTGCGTTGACGGTCAATCGCGGCAATAAGATTGACACCGTGCGTACTGTTCGGCTTGAACATATTCTTACCACAAGACATCTTGACCAAAAAATCGGCATGAATCCGGCGACATTGAACATTCCGCCCAAAGAATTGCCCAACCTTCAACCCGGATTTCGTCCGTTTCTTGTATTCGCGGAACGGACAAGTCTTGCCTTTACACCGCCGCCGAAAATTAGGGCAGAGATACTCCAAAATCGATCTGCTGTTCCGAACTTGGGATTAGCAACTTTCTCCGAAAGCGTATTGGTCAACACGATAACTAATCCTGAAACCACTGCCTTGCCAGCCAACGCCAGCGTGTTGCAAATTCCTATCGCGAGTGATCCGCCAACCTCGACACGACCCAACACCGCTATCAACTCCGCCGTACAAACAACCGCAAACTCGACACCGTTAAAAACAATACCGACACCTGTAATGTTGTCCGAGTCTGAACCCAATATCGATTCCGCAATCGCTGCGTCAACATCAGAAATTTCCAAAACGAGTTCCGATGTTGTTGTCCCGAATTTGCCGCCGAAACTCGAAATGTTCTCCGAACAAACGGAAAGTCCAAACAACTCCAACTCGCCCGCAACACACATAATACCAACGCCAACTCTAAAACAATTTTCGTTGATTATGTTGGTTTCTCTTTCGGCGCATTTTTTGATTGTTTTAGCTTTTATTTATATTGGTCATTGTCATTTTGGCAACATTCACACCGGCGTAGCTTGTGCTGCGTTGTATTTATTGTTACCTTACACTAATCAGATGGTTGGTCGTCTTGATCATGTTGTGCCGGCGGTGTTGATACTTTGGGGGGTTGCTGTTTATCGTAGTCCTTTTTATTCGGGTTTTTGTATTGGTTCGGCGGCGGCGTTAGTTTTTTATCCGATTTTTTTGGTTCCGTTGTGGTGTAGTTTTTATTGGCGTAGGGGTTGGGTTCGTTTTCTTGTCGGGGCAATCGCGGCAATTGTTTCGTTTGCAATTTTGCTTTGTTTTTCGCCGTCTGTGCTTGGCACTTATAACGATCAACTTATACACATGTTTGGCAAGAGCAGTTTATTGATTTTTAGTCGTGCGGATGGTTTTTGGAATTATACAGAGGTGATTTATCGTGTGCCGGTGATTGCGTGTTTCTTTGCAATCTGTTTCGGAATGCTGCTTTGGCCCCAACATAAACATCTCGCAACACTATTAAGTTGTTCAACAATCGTAATGCTTGGAACGCAATTCTGGCAACCTCATCAAGGCGGATTATGTATTGCGTGGTTTGTACCGTTGTTGATATTAACTATTTTCCGTCCGAATCTCGAAGACCGCGTAGCGCAAGCAACCGTTTCATAGTTGCGCAAATTCTATACCGTAGCCGGTAGGGCGATAGGCTTCGCCCTTGAGCAACTGTTTCACGTTTATTTTGGAAGTTGATAAATTAAATTTTAAATTATTGATAATTGTGAATAATTCTGAAGTAGAATTTCGTCGTCGTGTTGAGCGTATTCTTTTGTCTGGTGTGATGTTGCCCGGGCAGTATATAGGCGGCGAGTTTGGTAGTGTTGTCAAGCGACGTGAGGAGGTTCGTGGTCGGTTTTGTTTTGCGTTTCCTGATGTTTACACGATTGGGATGAGCAATTACGGGTTGCAACTTCTTTACGCGATAATGAATCGGCGTGAAGATTGGTCGTGTGAGCGTGTATTTACGCCGTATCCTGACATGGAGGCAGCGTTGCGGGCGAATGGTTTACCGCTTTATTCGTTGGAAACGTTTACGCCGTTGAAGGAGTTTGACGTTTTGGGTTTTTCTTTGCAATACGAGATGGCGTTCACGAATGTTCTGACAATACTTGATCTTGGCGGTGTTCCGATTCATTGCGGCGAGCGTGATATGGCGTTTCCTTTGGTTGTTGCCGGTGGACCTTCGGCGGCGAATCCTGAGCCGATGAGTGATTTTATTGATCTTTTTATGATTGGTGATGGTGAGGAGTTATTGCCGGCGGTTTGTGATGGTTGGCTTGAGTTGAAATTGGGGCAAAATGGGTTGAGTCGTCGTGAGGCGTTGCTTGAGATGGGCAAGCGATTTCAAGGCGTGGTTGTGCCGAAATTTTATTCGGTGCATTACCAAAATAACGGGCTTGCAAGTTGTCCGCAACCGACAGAAAATGGTTTACCTGAAGTGATACGTCCTGTGATTGTGGATGATATTGAGCGGTTTGAGCCGCCGGTCAAACGGATTGTTCCTCTTGTTGAGTGTGTTCATGACAGGGTTTCGATTGAGGTGATGCGTGGTTGTCCGGGCAGGTGTAAATTTTGTGTTAGCACGGTTCAAAAACGACCGATTAGGGTTCGCGGGGTTGAGTCGATTGTACGAATTGCGGGCGAATCAGTGCGGGCAACCGGCAGTGATGAGGTGTCGCTGTTATCTTTGTCAACAAGCGATTATCCGCAACTTGATTTATTATTGTCAAGGTTACGTGATGTTCTTTTGCCGTATTGTGTATCGGTATCTGTTCCGAGTCTGCGGGTGAACAGTCAACTTGGCGGAATGGTTGGGCAACTGACGACCGAGCGGACTTCCGGTTTAACAATTGCTCCTGAAGCGGCGAGAGATGAAATGCGCAAAAAGATTGGAAAACCGATTACGAATGAAAATTTACTCAGCGGTTGCGAGGCGGCGTTTGCCAATGGGTTCAACCGTGTGAAGATGTATTTTTTGTGTGGATTGCCGGACGAGTCGGAGGCGGATATTGACGGTATAGTTGAGTTATCGCTTGAGGTGATGCGGCTGGGCAAGAGGGTTCGCGGGCGTGTACCGATTGTTACTACGAATGTTTCAAATTTTGTCCCGAAACCGCACTCAACATGGGAACGCGAAGGAATGCAACCGCGTGAATACTTCAGCAACGTCCACAGCCGTTTAGTCAACCGAGTGAGACGAACGGGGATTTCGTTGAAGTATCATACGTTGGAGACGAGTTTTCTTGAGGGTTTGATATGCCGGTCTGATCGGAGGATGTGTGCAATAATAGAGCGAGCGTGGCGTTTGGGGGCAAGATTGGATGCGTGGACGGATTATTTCAAGTTCGATTATTGGCAGCAAGCAATAAACGAATCCGGTATAGACACAACCAAAATCCTAAACACCACAATCCCCGACCACGCCGAACTCCCTTGGGGATACGTAAGATATTAATGTACAAAAAATACAAAAGGAGGAAATTTTTAACAAGAAAAATTCCCCTTTCGCGGTGTATTATGCGAAGGGATCATATATTGTTTCAGGGATGTTGTTTGGAGTTGTTTTTTCGAGGTTTATTATTTCTTGATCGTTTATTGTTTCTTCGGCGCGGTGTACTAATAACGTTGTGCCATCAAGCCCAATTACGACTATCGGCGTGTCTGGTTCAAGTGATTCAATATCGCTGATGGCGTTGTATTTGCACCCGTCAATTTCAATTTGACCGGAGAAAATCATTTTGCTTCGCGCGATACCGCGTTTGCCAACCAACTTTTTAAGAGCAAGTAATCGGGAATTTGGTTGCAATGCCGGATCCTCTTCGGGGTTGATCAATATACGCCGTCCGATCATTGTGTGGGGCCAAATTAAAACCGCCGCCCAAATCAAAAAAGGTAACAATAACGCAATCGAAAACATATAAATTGCGCCAAAAAATGTATTTTGCAAAAACGCAAAAACAATACCGCCAATTATCGCAACCAACATCAAAAACGATAACACCCCGCCCGACGGAACAAAAACTTCCAACACCCCCCAAAAAATACCTACGCCAAGACAGGCAAACGACCAAAGCCAATAATTTGTCATAAAAATAAAAAATGCTTAAGTGTAATTTCTTTTCTGAAATTTTGCCCTCAATGTCTTTTCGTCTCTTGTGTGAAAGGACATAAGGGACAATGGGAACGTGTCGGCAAAAAAATTTTGCGTGGATTTTGTACAAAAAATCAGAGTTCTGACAAATTGGGTTGAACTGATGATGTGCCGATGAAATCTTTGGCATCCGATTTACGATCCGAACCTGTCATTAATTGTACAAAAATTACTTCTTCAATCGATTCATTTATACTTTGGCTATGTCCGTCGCAAAACATTGCTACGACAATTCCGGGGTGAAATGCTGACGGTCTTGCACTTTGATACCAGTCGCCGCTTCCGAAACCAGCTCCGACACACATGTTGAGCCAACGCGGTAAACGTAAATTTGCCATGTCACCGCCAAGTTCGCAAGTTCTCGCAAACGGACTGTAAACTGGATTTTGACCAGTACTATAACCGCCCTCGTACTTTTTGCCCCAACAAAATGCAACCGCACCTTCCGCAGTATCACCGCTACCCGCAGCAGTACCATCACGATTGCAATTTGATGTATTATGATTATCGCTTGCAATCCAAAATCCGGCGTTGATATTTTCTGAAAGCAAAAGCGTTCGACTCGTGCCGTCAAGTTTACTTACCTCTTCCACACTAGTTCTTAAATTCTGTTCCAGAATTTCGGCTCTATTAAGGTCAAGAAACACTCCGTTGTACGCATTTGAATCATAAGTAACAGGTTCACCAGTTTCATTCCAAAAATCATCCACCGCGCCGCCGTTGACCACGAAATTTATACTTGCGGGTGCATTGTTCCACGAAGCCGCGCTTGGACAACGCAAAATTGGTATTTTTGGAATCGTAAAAGGAGTGCCGTTCAAGATGTTTTGTTGCAAATCGGACTCTTCTATTTGGGATAGAATTTTTGTTACCCATGATACAGTTAAGTCGCTACCATTTATTTTTACGAGATTGCGCCAACCCGGAAATGAACCGCTTGACGATTCAACTTGCAACAATGCCATTGCAATATTACGTTGCGAGTTTACACAATTGGTACGCCGTCCGGATTCTCTCGCCGACTGAATTGCCGGTAACAAAAGCCCCGCAAGCATAGCAATTATCGAAATTACTACTAACAACTCAATAAGCGTAAACGCCAAAATTTTACTCTCTCTCATAAGTCTTCTCCTTAATATTAAGGTTGTTAAGGTTGTTAAAGTTTTTGAAGTTTTTGAAGTTTTTGAAGTTTTGTATCACTTCACACGATCTGAGTACTTGAGGAATATAAGAAACTTGGTGGGCGTATGGGCTTAATCGTTATATGCCGGAGCCGGTATATGCGTTGGTTACTTATGCGTAACATGAGTTATATACTGAACTTTTGCAAATTTTATAATTATTTGTATTAAAATGGGTTATAACAAAATTTATTAACTTTGTTATATTTTGACACAAAAATATTTGTAACTATTCAGTCGCCCTGATTTTTTTTGACATTTGTTATTGACATAGTTTTCTGAATTTATTATTCTTTTGCGATGAATCGAGCTGATTTTGGTGACATTTCGGATTCGGAGTTAATTGAGCAATTGTTTGTTGTCATTAATCGGATGGCTTTACGAATTGCGGAGCTTGAGGCACGTCTTGGCATGAATAGTTCTAACAGTTCTGTTCCGCCGTCGTCTGACCCTCATGATAAACCCAAGTCAT
>JAIRWK010000093.1 GCA_031268995.1 Planctomycetaceae bacterium | reverse complement strand
AACCTAAGCTGCTAATATTTAAGCAATTATGGATTTGATCGTTAAATTTACAACAAATCGGTAATAGGATTTAACTCCTTTAGTATAAATCTTTTTAGGCTACTGAATAGTTACCTTTTTTCTATCAATCGACTGAATAACCACCATCATTTCCGTATCGTGCGTAACATGAGCGACTAATTCAAAATGTAAAAACATTATCAAAAGTACAAAATCAAAAGATATTTATAACCTGATGTCATATATAATATTACAAGCAAATTTCTTGACCATACGGTCAAAATAAATACCGTTTAAAGTATTGAGAACTTCCAAAAACCGTCATCATTGAGTATTTAAAAATCAGCACGCATACGACGCAGATTTGCAGAAGATATTCGCAAGATCGGAAAATAGAATCTGATCTGCGATTATCCTTAGCGAATCTGCGTCGTTTGCGTGCTGGTTTTAAATACTAAATGAATTAAGGAGAAGTTTGCGCAAGTTTTCGTCAAACATATTTTGGTGTTTTTTTGTATGTAAAGATTTCTTTTCTTGTCAACAGTATTCTATTGGAAACGCGATAACGTCGTCGATAGATTTTGCGCCCAAGATGTACAACAAAAGTCTGTCAACTCCTAACGCCGTTCCACTTGACTCCGGTAAACCATATTCCATTGCCCGCAATAACCTGCTCTCAACCGGTAAAACCGCCGCTCCATCCAAAACACGCGCCGCCGAAACTCGACTCAAACGCTCACGTAACTCTTTCGCATCCGTTAACTCATTGTAACCATTCGCAACCTCAACCCCGCCCAAAAAAAGCTCAAAACGCTCACTCACCACCACTCCCTCGTCGTTTGTCCTACATTTTGCAAGTTGAGATTGACCTTCGGGATAATCGTAAACAATCGCCGCTCGCAACTCCGGTTGAACTAACTCCGAAAATAATAGATCAATCCACAATAATTCATTGCCCTCGCCCAAAAAAGACTCCGGATAACCAATACCACGCTCATCCGCAATTACACGAAATTTCTCAATCGATAATCCGCGATAATTTTTGCCGACATATTTTGTAAAAATCTCGTCAAACTTTACAAAAGAAATCTCTGAAAAATTTCTCTCAAGATGTTGAAAAAGAGAATTGCCCAAAACAGAAGAAACTAACTCCCAAAGAAATCTCATCCCCGAATAATAATCATCACCAACACGATACCACTCTAACATTGTAAATTCGATATTGTGCAAAACGCCGCGATCCCAACGCCGAAACGCCGGACAAATTTGAAAAATAGCATCAAACCCCGCCGATAATAAACGCTTCATTGCAAATTCCGGCGAAGTCTGTAAATAATAATTGCGGTCGTTGCGGTACGTCAACGGCAACGATTCATCGTTGACAAAAATCGGCTCAACAAAACGATCCACAACCGTGTCCGCCGATAACACCGGAGTTTGCACCTCAACAAATCCCCGACCCTCAAAAAAGACACGAATAGCTCGCAATAAATGCGAACGACACATAACACTACTAAAAGATAACGTAGGTAAAAAACCAGACATAAACACCACCAAAAATTAAATTTTTTAAAAATACTATTTGCCCCAAAACAAATTATTTCACAGTCGGTCGATTTTAAGTCGATAGAAATCGACCGGAATCGAATAAAACGAAAGCAAATAAAATTAATTTTTAGAAATTCCTCTTAACTCTAATTAACTCTAACCACACTTTAAAGCTCGCTTCACAAAATATATCGTTGTGTAGCGGTTGTTTGGGGTGAGGTTTTAGAAGATCATTTCTTCGGCAAATAGTTCGGCGAAATTTGGCATGGTTGCGAGATCGATATGGTTTGAGTGTTGGCGGATTGCATTTGTGGTGTTTTTAATTTCGCTGTTGAATAGGGCAATTCTTGCACCGGCTAGTGACGTGTTGCCGCAAATTTTTACTCGTTCAATATCCATCCCCGACGGAATCAAACCAATCCGCCTCGCAGATTCCAACCTTGTAAAACTCCCAAATCCGCCCGCAACATAAAATGTTGAAATGTCGTCGAAAGTCAAATTGATATTTTGTAACAATAATTTTATTCCAGCTCGAATTGCGCCGGTTGCGAGTTGAATTTGGCGAATATCTTTTTGTGTTATTATGATTGCTTCGTTGCTTTTGCCTGAATCTTTTTCGTGTACAAGCACAAAAACCGGATGACCGTCAACAATCCGCCAACGGTCTAAAAACACAGAATTTGCTGTTACATTGAATCTACCGTTTGGCAAAATTAGGCTGTTGTTCAACATCTCGCAAACAATATCCATCAACCCACTGCCACAAATTCCTTTCGCCGGACTTTCGTTGATCGTTGAGACCATTATTTCTGTTTCGTTGATATTTACGTGGTCAATAGCTCCGGCTGCCGCAACCATTCCGCATTCGATTCGTCCTCCTTCAAATGCTGGACCTGCCGCAGTTGTCGTCGTGTAAAATTCTCCGCCGTGAAATAAAACCAATTCGCCATTTGTACCAATATCAATCAAAAACGTTGTCCGTTCATCCGACCACATCCCAACCGCCAAAACACCCGCAACTAAATCCCCGCCAACAAAACCGCCAAAAATCGGTAACGCCTCAACCACTCCAAACTCCGAAATATTAACCCCAATATCGCCGCCTAAACATTCGGGAAACTCCGAACACGCCGCCGTAAACGGAAAATAACCCAACGACGACGGATCAAATCCAAGAAAAATATGTTCCATCACCGTGTTGCCCGAAATAACAACACGAGAAATATCCGTTGCGCTAATTCCTGCAGACAACACTAAACTTTCTACTAACTCGTTGACCGCGCGGACAACCAATGCTTGAAATATTGCGAGAAAAGACGGTTCTTCGATTATGCGTTGTATTCGCGTCATTACGTCGTCGCCGTAGATACGTTGTGGGTTCACGCAAGATGCAACCAATGGCAACTCTTTTTTTAGAATTTGGTCAAATTTGTGATCTTTCGCGTTAATCGCGTGCAATTCCGCAACGATAGTTGTTGTCCCAATATCAACCGCAACTCCAAACGAATCATAATCACGACCAACCATAGCCGGAACATCGTTACAGAAATCGTTCACTTGAACCACAACCGATTCGTATTCCAAAGACTTGTCCAAAAACGTAACAACCAGATCGCTGTCAACCTTCGCTTGACACGCCAAAAAAATCCGCTCGCCAATCTTCACCTTACATTTACCACAAGTCCCATTCCCGCCGCAATCACGCCGCAAAAAAAAACCTGCACCAATCGCAACCTCATCCAACCGTGTACCAACCGCCACCTCAACTACCTTGCCAAACGGTCGAAATTCAACCAAATAATTCATACTTTCAAAAAACTACTTTTTAAAAAATCAACACGCAGATAACACAGATTCAGAGAAGATAATCGCAGATCGGATTTGTTTTCTGGTCTTACGAATCTCCTTCCAATCTGTGTTGTCTGCGTGCTTGAATTTTAACGGAATCACTTTTGATTAGCTTGACGAGACGGTGCTATTTGATGCCCATGTTGTGCTTATTTGGTTGACGGATTCTAGGCTGGATGACATTTTTGCCATTGCCTGTTCCATCGCGTAAAACTTCTTCAGCATTGTTTGCCTCTTAAATTCCAACCGTTCTTCTAAAAATGCCACTCGTTGTTCATTTGTGTCAATCGTCTTTCCCAAAGCTTCAAGGCGTCTGGTAATTGTTCCGTTGTCTCCCGTAATTGTGTCAACCATATCCATGAAATTCTGCGCCCAACCTCTACTTACAGTTACTGTTTTTGGTTCGCCGGTATCGGGGTCAATTCCGCCCGAAGGGTCTGGTGCGGTTTGTGGGTTTACGAAAAACTTTTCAACACCTTCTTTGTTTGTTGCCCACACTTTGTCAAATGTAGCTTCGTCAAAGGTTAATTTATTAGTATCCTTATTTGTTGGGATGTAATTTCCGCTTTTATCAGTATTAGCAGTGATCTCAATTCCTAAGTCAATAAGCGAAAAAATTCCGGGTATGCCCGTAACGGTTTTTGACAGTGCCTTCGTAATGGCAATATCCATTTGTCTTGCAACGGCGTTGTTTGCAAGGTCTCCGCCGCCGCCTAATTTTGTGGTATCGTCGTAATAGTAATATGTATTTGTTGTCAATTGCTCTCTAAAAGTATTATAATTTTCGACAAACGATTTCAACGCCGCTTTTACATCAACACCCGCATTTTCAGCGTCAATAGTAATCGGCTCACTCGAACGCCCCAACACCGTCAAATCAATACCATCTACCGCCTTCTCAAATGTATTGTTCTTCGACTGCAACGTAATCGCACTTAAACTATTCGGATCACCATAAACCAATACTGCATTCGATGCCTCAACCATGTTTTCTACCGATAATCCAATCGCGGACAAATCTATATTCATCCCGCTAACCGTACCCGTAGATGCCCCGTTTATCATCAAACGATACGGTAAACCCGAACCGTCCGAAACTATTGAAGCGTTGAAATTACCGCCCGCTTGGTTTATCTTGTCTCGAATCGTTTCAAGCGTGTCCGTTTCCTCAACCTGAATTACTTTTGACTGCCGACCATTGATTGACATTCTACCTGTTACAGGATCGGCATCGGTTGCCGAAAGCGTCTGACTTATTCCAAGTTCAGCGCAAATTGTTGACGTGCTTGAACCGTCCGAAATCGAAAACGTACCGGAACCGCCTCCAAGATCAAGAATCTCAATTCCATCACCCGTAGAATTTAATCTTGCAAGTACACGTGCAGGGCTGCCGCTGTTTCTAGCTGAGTCATTTATTGCATTGATAATATCGCCGACTGTTGTAGCGGTTGCTGAGTTGATGATAATGTTGCTGGTTTGTCCTGCGCTGTCTTTAATGGAAATTTGACCGTTCGCAACTTTGACACCGCGACCGCCATTAAGATCTGAAAGAAGCGTGTTAAACGAAACCGTCTGCTTGTTAAGACTCTTGCCGACAACAATCGAACTCGCTTGATCAACATCCAACCCCAACGCCTTCGCAATATTCGGATCAACCTCTCTAGTCGCAGGATTACCGTCTTCATCAGTATATGTTACGTTTTCGGACAAATCTCTGAAAATCATGTTGTGAGTCTTAGTGCCGGTTGTCGTATCCATAAGCATCAAACCCGTCTTCGACTCGTTCATCGTAACCTCAATTCCAATTCCCGCCGTAGCCAATTTTTCATTTAGAATCTTCATGACATTTTTGATAGAACCGGACTGCATTTGTTTCATTTCGTCCGCATCAAATGAGAGTTCGGTCGTGTTGCCCAATCTGTCCTGCACTTCAATTTTGCCTGCATTCGAATTAGAAAATCCATAACCGCCGTTCAATGTTGACATCAACGACGAATCCAAATCACCCAACAACGAACGTGTCGTAATGCTGCCGTCAAATTCAACCGGCTTGCTTGAATCCCAAAGCCCGTCAATCAAACCAAGCGACTTTAACACCGGAACATTATTATTCGTAACTTGCACAATCTTCGTTTTGCCCGTCGATGTCGGATCAACAACCCGCGAACTCGTAGCCTTATCAACGACATAATTATCACTATCTAATTCATAGTCATTCGCGTCATAAGCGTCCGGTAATGAATACGTTATTGTGCCGTCTGATTCAGTTGTCTCTTTTGCTTCGACATAATTTATTCCCGTTGTATCTGTGATTACAAGACTTTTTCCGTCAGCACCTCCAATACTTGCGATGATTTTACCGTTATTATTTTCCGCGTTATTTATTGTGTCGAGGACATCGCCGAGAGTTAATTCTTTTATTGATTTCGATTCGCCGCCTTCAGTTGTCCGCTTGTTGAAATCAATAGTTATTTCGCTTCCGTCTTTCGTCGTGATTTGCAAATCGCTCAATATTGAAGAGAACGACAAACCCATTCCATCATTCAACGTTCCAACTTGCATGTTTCTTCCAAGATAATAAACAGACGAACCGGTTATAGTTCCTTCTACCGCGTCCGTTGTCGCGCCGCTTCCAACCAATCCAAGAGACGCGGCAGTTCTACCGCCGGAGACTTCTTGTACTTTGATCTTATCGGGACTCTCGCCGCTCAAATCTGTAAGAACTAACTTGTTGCCGTCAAGCTCCGCCATCACATCAATATCAACATTAGAATTGATTTTATCAAGAACATCATTCATCGTTACGCAAGTTCGCAAATCAATTGTTGATCGTGTTCCGCTACCGTCGGTTATTCGGATATAACCTTTGATAAATCCATCGCCGCCGTTCAAATCACTCAAATTTATATCGTTCTCCAATGTCCAACTCTTGCCGATAACAATTTCGCCGGTTTTGTTCAACGCGGTAGTTGAGCTTGACACGCCGGAAGCGATAGACTGTTGCGCGGTAGCGGTGCGAATCGGCGTGAAAGTGTAAGAACCAACCGCAGGAGAACCATTGCGTGACGCGCGGAGTAGAGTTTCGTTTGAACTGTTGACGTAAACGCTTTTGAATAGACTTTCAGACGCTGTGGTTTTAGCCAAAAGTCCGATTGTGTAGACCGCCAGTGAAAAGAGCCCCTCAAGCCCCACCAATGCACTTTCCTCTTTGATCAACGTATCATTCCGCGTCTGTAAATTCGTCTGCGGAATACGATCTATTTCTATCAATTGATTAACCAGAGACGTATAATCAATCCCCGATATCAACCCAATACTACTTTGAATAGCCATTTTACACCTTCAATTTCGTTCACGTGATTTCAGTTTTTCAACAACCCTCGCCCAAATACCGAAACCGACACGGGCGCGTTCTCGATTCATCGTCTGAAAACAAACCACAAATAAAACGTTTCGCTTGGAACGGTAAACAACAACTTTTCGTTTTATTGTCCGCAAACTTTGCAAATTGCCATATCACCCTCCATCGTAGAGTGTACACCAAAAATCACCGCCAATTTGCCCAAACCGCGAATTCACTCATTTTTTCCCACTCACAACAACCACTATAACCACTACCAAAAGAAAACTAAGAACAAACACACCACAAAATCCCATTTAAAAATCAGCACGCAGATTACACAGATTCGGAAAAGATAGTTACAAGATCAGAAAATAAGATCTGATCTTGCGAATATCTCCCCCAATCTGCGTCGTCTGCGTGCTAATTTTTTAAATGGATTTTTATTGGAATAGGTTACACTTCGTCGGTGATTTCAAAAGGTTTTCTGTAATCGCGTTTCCATAATTTCATTGCTTCGAGGTTATTTGTTACTGTGCCGTCTTTTTGGTTTATCTCTAATTTTGAACAACCCGTGCGCAACGACATTGTTGCGTAATGTACCAACATCGTACTTTTATGCGCTTCCTCAATGTCAGCGTTCAATGATTCTATTGATCTTGAACGGATACATTGGATGAAGTTTTCTTGATGTTCGTGTTCAGGTACGCGACCGTGTTGTTCGGCTTTTACGACCGGTTCGCGGTTTTTAGGGCGGTCAAATACTTGCCAACCTCCGCCATGACGACCTACCACCATCAGACCTTTTGTACCAAAAATTTCTATTCTTGTTGCGCAATTTTGCCAGACGGGAAAAATATCGCTGTTGCGGTCGCCTATCTTCACCATGTAATCAGGATAAAGTACAAGCTCAAAAGTAAAAATCATATCGCCATAGTCATAAGTTGAAACCAACGTGTCTGGCGTTTCGGAATCGTCTTTGCGTGAAAATATTCCGCCGGTCGCGTAGGCAGATCGCGGAAAATCCTTGCCGACAAGCCAACGCGCCAAATCGAGTTGGTGAACGCCGTCGTCCGCCATATCGCCGGCGGAAAAATCCCAAAGTTGATGCCAACCACCGTGAACAAAAGACGGTGAATAGTCGCGGTTTGGAGCAGGACCAAGCCAAAGATCGTAATTTAAGTTACTGGGGATTTTTTCGTTTTTGCGGATGTTCAGACCGCCCCATCTTTTCATGTTGTAAACTCGGCAAAGATGAATGTCCCCCAGCCGTCCGTCTGTGATATATTTTTTTGCGGCGAAGTTGTATGGTGCGCTTCGGTTTTGTGTACCGTGTTGAACGATGCGTTTGTATTTGCGGGCGGCTTCGGTACATTTTTGGCTTTCGAATGGTGTGTGTGAAACAGGTTTCTCAACATATACATCTTTACCCGCTTGAATCGCCCAAAACGTAGAAAGCGAATGCCAATGATCCGGCGTGGCAACAACCACCGCGTCAACAGATTTATCATCAAAAACGGTTTTCATATTTTCGGCGTATTTTGTCTTTAATTTTTGTGCGGCGTTTTCGCCTCGTTCTTTGTCCGCGTCACAACAATAAATAATATTCGTGTCGTTTCTTGCCGCGAAGCCTGAAATTACGCTGCGACCGCGACCGCCGCAACCAATAAGCGCAAGATTGACTTTACTGTTCGCGGAAGTGTCGGCAACGGATACGCCGCTTAATATTGTAATACCGGCAGCGAGTCCGAGAGTTGTTTTTTTAGCGTTCAAGTTTTTCATTTTTTTTAGTTCTGACTGTTAGATCAGTTTAGTATTGGTCAATCAATTTTGAGAAATCTGTTACAAAATCTTCGCAAACGAATTGCCCCAAATTAAATTTAATCGGGCGTTTTCGAATAACGAATCCGACCGCCCGATTCGGATTTCGTTATAACGTAGCCGGTAGGGCGATAGGCTTCGCCCTTGAACAACCGCTTCACGTTGTTGCGTTTGCCTAACGCTCTGCGTTGCAGGGTTACCGCAGCTTCAGGAATTTTAAAGTAGCTTCAGTATATACCAGACTACGGCATATTTTATTTTGATTCCTTATATTTCGATGCGATTTCGAGTATTGCGATCAGAAGGACAACCAGTACCGTTTGGGCAAAAATCAATATTGCGCCGGTCAAGTTTACTTGATAAAGCAACACCGCGCCGATACAACTAACAACTGTTGCCAAATATATTGTCAAAACCGATTGCGTTCGACTCAAACCAAGCTCAACTAGACGATGAGAAAAATGGTTTTTGTCCCCGACAAACGGACTTTTTTTGTTTTTGATCCTGATAATAACTACGGAAATTGTGTCATACAACGGAATTGCAAGAATGATAAGCGGCACGAATATTGTTTGCGGAGATTGGTTGCTGCTGCTGGTGAAAGTAGCGATCATTGTGAGAGCTGCAAGCATAAAACCGATGAAGTACGAGCCGCCGTTGCCCAAGAAAAGTGTTGCGCGAAATGGGTTATTGTGCCAAAGGAAACCCGCTACCGCCGCAACAAGCACAACCAAAAAACCGCCAATAAAAAATTGCGGTTCAAGCGATTGCGGATTCGGCGAAATGAACATCACAGCGGCAAGAAAACTACCACAAATAAAAGCAACTCCGCCCGAAAGCCCGTTCATGTTGTCCAGCATGTTAAACGAATTGGTCAAACCGACAATCCAAATTACACTCAACACCGCAGTCAACAACGGAATATCAATAAAAATCGTCAACCGCCAACCTTGCGAAACCGCAACTATTGCGGCTAACGTTTGCGCGGCGATGCGAATTACCCAATGCAAATTATATTTATCGTCAAGCACGCCGATGACCAAAACTAATGCGCCAAGTCCAAGTAAAATCCAAAGTTGAGCGGCTCGTTGTGCGAGTCCGTCGGTACGGTTTGCGATTACTTCAGGAAGAACAGATTGGAATGCAGGCAAATACATTGCGGCAAGAGTTAAGAGTTGGCAAATTGCAAAGAAGGCAATTACACCGGCAAATATTCCAAGACCACCGCTTGTTGGGATTGGTTCATCGTGTATTTTTCGCTCGCCCGGTACATCCAAAAGCCCAAAAACCGCCGCACGCCGCTTGACAACACCACAACAAAAAAAACTAAATAACATCACAAACAAAAAGATTAAAACATAAATAAATACCATTATTCTCTCCCCTAAAAATATACCGTAGCCGGTATGGGCGGTAGGCTTCGCCCATGAACAACTGCTTCACGTTGTTACGCTTGCGTGTCCAGCTTCTGGAATTTCAAAACAGCCTGAGTATAACACCTTTCAACGTAAAATATGCACGCGGAAAACACAGATTCTTTTGGATGATCGTAGATCGAAACAATTTGCGGTCTTTTTGTTTTTTCAAAATCGCTGTTGTTTGCGTGCAAAATAAGGAGAGATATTGTACGACTACAAATGCAATCACACAAGCCCCAGATATTTTTTATACCGTAGCCGGTAGGGCGATAGGCTTCGCCCTTGAACAACCGCTTCACGTTGTTGCGTTTCCATAACCAGCTCCATGAATTTTAAAAACAGCTTGAGTATACGACCAGCTTGAGTATACGACATCGCCCTGAAATAAAACCGTTTATTGAACATTAATGATCATTTATTTTGGGGCGACAGATCATTTTACGGTTTCCTGTCATCAGGACAATTGCAAACAAAACGCCCGCAACCCGGACAACCTGAACCGTATTTTTCTTGTACAGCTTCAGTTAAATCTATTCCTTTGACGTTAGCAATTGTTGTCAGCCAAGCAATCACATCAGCAAACTCTCCCCGCAACTCTGCCTCCGTCCCCGACCTAATCGCCGCCGCTAACTCGCCAACCTCCTCCATCAACCACAAAAACGTCGCCTCCGCACCACGCTCAAAATCCTTGTCAAAATACATTTGACGAATAAGTTTTTGAAAATCCGAAATAGTTATTTCTGACATGGTATTTGGAATTAGTTGATTGTTTTATGATGTAATTTATAACTGAACTTTTGCAAAATGGCATTTCACAGTATAAATCAAAGGAGTTGAAGCATCAAAAAACGCCAATTTTTATTGTATTATCGTATCATATATTATTTTTCAAAAATTGATGTGCT
>JAIRWK010000020.1 GCA_031268995.1 Planctomycetaceae bacterium | reverse complement strand
GGCAAAAACCGTAGGGGCAGCCCTTTCGGTTGCCCCAAAAATAAGGGCGACGGCAAGCGTTGTCCCTACGCTTGGAAAGATAGGAGTCGCGAGCGGCAAAAATCAAACGCACCGCTGGTTCGTAACATGAGTCAGTTATACTCAAGCTGTTTTAAAATTCCTGAAGCTGAACACGGAAGCGCAACAACGTGAAGCGGTTGTTCAATGGCGAAGCCTATCGCTCATACCGGCTTCGGTATACGGTATATCGAGTCTGATTTGTTGGAAGAGTTCCGCTATTTTTGTTTTGACGAGTTCGCGTAGTTCTTCTTCGGACAATTTTTTGAAGTCGTCGTATTGCAATGGTTTTCCGTAGATGACACGTATTTTTCCTAGCGGGTATGGCAATTTATTTGTGCGAGGCCACGATTGGTAGCATCCATCAATTGCAGTTGGGAGTATGGCGGATTTTGTTTGTTTCGCAAGTGAGAGCGAACCTTTTTTGAATTCGCCGATTTCGCCGTCCCAAGTTCGCGCGCCTTCGGGAAAAATCAGGATTGCTTCGCCGTTGCGTAGTCTTTTGAGCGAAATTTTTATTCCCTCGTAGCCAATTCCATCAATGTCAAGCGGAATCGCGTCAAGTGAATCAATTAACCACGCAAGCGGCTTAAACACAAACAACTGCTTTTTCGCAAGAAAATTCAGCCGCCGTCGCCGCAACCCCGCCGCAATAAGAACAGGATCATAATAAGATTGATGATTTGATGCAACCAATAACCCGCCCTCCGATGGCATATTGTTATAACCAAAAAATCTCGCGCGGTAAAAAACGCGAAAAAAAATTGAAACCGGTATCCGCACAAGATAATAAAATAAACGCTTGCGGACACTAATCACATGATCAGAAGTTTTCGTTACAGAATTTTCGTCGATTTTGTTGTGGCGGGATTTATTAATTTCTGTCATTGGTGATAACAATTTTGCCCGATAAGGCGTAATTTTCAGATATCTGGAGACTTCATCCGATTACCGTGTTGGAGGAACATTAGGGACAAAGTTACACCTGCTTTTGCGATAAAATTATTCTACATTTTGGGCTGCGGTTTCGGCGTGTTTCTCTATGATTTGTAATGATTGCAGATTGTATTCGGCAATTTTGGATGCGTACCATTCGTTTTGTTTTTGAGTCTTTGTGATAGAGTCGCGGAGGTGGTCGATTATTGTGTTGTATCCATTTAAAACTTTTTCGACGGCGTTGGATTGATCTTGCATTAACTTAATTCGTTTACTCTCCAAATCACACGCGAAAGATATATCGCCTTCTTCTTTTTTCATCCGATCAATAGTGATTTTGAGTTCGGCGATATTTTGATCGTGTAACTTTTTTCTGTTGTTCAACTTGATATACTCCAAATACCCCGCCGTTAAAACAACATCAAAATCAATCAAATCTCTGTCGGATTTCGTCAAATCCGATGCCATAGTTTTTAGCGGTACAATTTTATCGAGATCATCTTTTTTGATTCGGTCAAAAACATCTTCGTAACGGTCTCTAGGTATCATAGAATAAATTGCCCAAGTCGAGTTCAATCCGTTTTTGAGTAAATCGATTTCGTCATTATTCAGATCAGTTACCGAATGCAACACCATTTGGGTTTTATTTGCGTCTCTTGTTATGCTGTTAGGTGGAATCGAGAAACGCCCAAGATATATACTGCCGCTACCGTCCTTGCCCTCATCGATAACGTAAAACACACCATCAACATCATTTTGCGAAATTGGAATACTTTTGCCGTCTTTATCAACCGGATTAGTAATTTCAACCGAAATATCCACAAGATGTAAGGGTTGCAATTTTTCTTCCTGTGTTGGCGGGTAATCTTCGCCTAGTTGTTCTGCTGTTTTTTGTGCCTCGCTAACTTTCATTTCGTGTGGAATACAACCAAACCATGCGTTGCCCCGTTCCTCTACCATGACATCTAGTCTGTTGACAAGCTCGCCGAATCTCATCTCGCCAAATTCACGAAATAGATCGTGTGCTTTATTCGGATCGGAACCGTCGAGTACCACTTGCAATTTAGCTTTATTTTCCTCTATCCGCTTTTGCAACTTCTGAACGCTCGTACTCCATTCTCGGCGAATTGTTAGTGCCTTGCTGCCGTAAATCCAAGTAAATACCGCAAGTAAAATAATCAACACAACAAAAATCGTATTCGTAATTCTCATAATCGCCCTCAATTCAAAAATATTTCAACCCAATAGAAATATACTTAACCCTCTTCACACCTTCAAAAATGTCAATTGTGTCCCGCTTGCCCTCTGTCCCACTTGAACACAGCTAAAAAACGAATAATCATAATAATCGATAAAGTTGTCGCAATTTAACACCGATACTCTGTGCTAAAAGCCACATCGGAAATTTACTGCCTTTGCACAATTTCACAAATTTATTTATCGCCCATACCCAAAACCGCAATTGTGAGAACATTTTAGGGCATTGTAATAATTGGGCAATGCCAGCGATACGCAGACAAACCGTAAACAAACAAAATATGCTCCTTATACCGAACCGGTATGGGCGGTAGGCATCGCCCCTGAACAACCGCTTCACGTTGTTACGCTTCCGTGTTCAGTTTCAGGAATTTTAAAGTAGCTTGAGTATAATGTCGGCATAGTTCACGGAAAAAACAAATATATACCAAAGGGAAGTTACAAAAAAACATCCCAGCCCGCCCAAAGCAAAGCCGCATAAATTCATCTCCCTTTCAATTGGTTGGGAGGCAACGCAGGTCTTGCATTATTCCGAACAAAATTTATTTTGCAATGATTGAACAAATATACGCTGAAATTTTAAGATTCCAGAAACCCGACACGGTAAACGCTAGACCGCAAAGCGTTTGTTCAAGAGCTAAGCCTATTGTTGGTAGTGGTAGTGGTGTATTGTGCGGGATTTCTTTTTTTTGTCTTTTGGCGGTTATGTTATTTGTTGCGGGTTGTAATACGATTTCGCGGTGTGATCCTTGTATGCCGGTTGATGTGGATACGGAACAGAGCGTGTCTGTAGGTAGATATAATTTGTCGAGTGATATTCATGGCAAAAAACCGCATCGCCCCGATGCCGCACTCACCTTCCCCCCCTCCCAAAAACAAAATTCTCCCAAAAATAAACCCAACCCCATGTCCTACCTAACCATCCCCCCACCCCCCGAATCTCCAGAATAGCAGAGAATTTCTCGTATCTTTTCGCGGATATTTTAAGGGACAATAGGGGCGCAAGGGACGTAAAAGACATGAGAGACAAAGTAACCGTTTACTCAATGTTTTTTGGTAAGATTTTAAACCTTTTCATCAAACGATGGATATACTCAGGCTACTTTAAAATTCCTGAAGCTGAACACGCAAGCGCAACAACGTGAAGCGGTTGTTCAAGGGCGAAGCCTATCGCCCTACCGGCTACGGTATACATAAGTGACTGCGTATTTGGTAGCGTAAATCTGGTATCGGTATTCCTTTATGCCTTTGGAATTTCTAAAAATTGATTTTATTCGATTTCTATCGACTGAAAATCGCCCGAATTTGAAATAATCTATTTTTGGCAATTTGGGGCAAATAGTATTTTCAGAAATTCCCTTGAGCAAACGGTTACTTTGTCCCTCATGTCACCAATCTCCCTATTATCCCTTAAAAATATTGGAGTTAATGATCGGACATTTTTCCTCGCCCCGAAAGGGACAAATGCACAATTACCCGTACCGGCTTCGGTATAAAAGAGCGGAAGGCAAGGGAGTCGAACCCTCAACCGGTTTCCCGGCACCTGATTTCGAGTCAGGCCGCTCACCATTCGCATACCTTCCAATTGATGGAATTTTAGACCATTCGCACATCAAACTTCGCCAACAACCACATATACCCATCGGAAACAGGCTTTCATGATCCTGAATCGCCAAATTCACAGTATCACGTAAGTTCATACTTGCAACACCTTTTCTTAAAACATCCAATCGGATTTCAAGGCTTGTCGTGCCGAACTCCGCAAAATTCAAGATGACGTGATAGTATAATTGTTTTTTCAATCAGAGCAAGGGGGCAGAAAAACAAAATACTCTCAAACGGTTGCGATACAAAAAAAGCCTGCTTTCCGGTTAGAAAAGCAGGCGTGTGGTGTGGTAAAATTAAAAATGTGCTCGGCAAAAAATTTTACAAAATCTCAACTCTGTGAGTTAATTGACGCGAATTTCTTATCAAGACGAGATCGCATCAACCGGACACTCGCCAATGCATGCACCACATTCCAAACAAGTTGAATCGTCAACTTTGGCTTTGTTCGTCGCATCCTCAATTCTAATTGCCTCAACCGGACAAGTAGAAGCACACGACCCGCAAGCTGTGCATTTTCCCTGATCGATTTGTACTGACATCTGTTTTGCTCCTTTTAGTTTAGGGTTAAAACCGTTCTATGGTTTAGTCATCGTATCTGAAAAATTTGTGATTTGATAATTGGCTCGAAAAAAACCGCAATAATCCAGCTCTTTTCGAGTTAGGGTACAACATCAATCAAAAATTCACCCAAACACGACACAACAACACAACATGCTACCTTAGAATTCCCTTTTGACAATGGGGAGTATTTTAAACTGTGCTCTAAACTTTTCGCACCTTACATTTCGACGGCCGCCGTTTGCCCAACCATTGTCGGTATAAAACCATTTTGTCTCAATTATTCCATTTGTCCTTAGCTTAATCTGCCCCAAAAAATCTGTTAAATTAATTTTAACCAATTGTCTATCAAGAAAAGTTGACAAATAAACAAAATATTTGTAAATCTTAAACTTAATGTACAAAAGAATTAAAAATTGACCGTTAAAAAAACAGAAGAAAAAATTTTTATTTTGCGTTTCGACGGCAAACCCAAAAAATTCCGCAATAAGGCTAATTTGAGAGATTCCAAAAGTTGAGCACGAAGTTGAACACGTTGCTCACAGCAACATGGAAATTATCTTAAAGAGTGAAGTCCCTCACACCGATAACAGCCACAAAAGGCGAAAATCAGGAAATTGGAAATTTAGATCAAAAACAAATTGTCCACTGTTGCTTTCCGGTGAAATCGGTTCTCCAAAAAATCATGATGTTTGTAAACGAGTTGAATTGCCAACTCCCAATAAAATAAAAATTTATACAGGTTTCTAAACAGAGGGGATAATCATCTGTAAACAAGGTTTTTAGGTAGTTTTTTGGGGGACTATTTTATGTTTGGGTCTTGTTCCACCGGTTGACATTTTTTATTTTCTGTTATAATAATCGACGGTAGGTCAATAGCACGCATTTGACTTAATTGATTAGTCCTTTTTGTTACTATTGGTTCTCAAGTTGATTATTTATCATTTAAGTAACAATTCAACCGTCGAAAAGTGTTTTTAGTTCAAGTTCCTCTCCTGATTTTGACAAATCGCCTTTATCAAAAGTATTATTTTCAAACGTTGCTATACTCAAGCTGTTTTAAAATTCCCGAAGCGGAACACGCAAGCGCAACAACGTGAAGCGATTGTTCAAGGGCGAAGCCTATCGCCCTACCGGCTACGATATACTGACTTCGTTAATTTGGAGGGGTAATCAACCAAATGTCATATTATTGGCAGGGCTGTTGTAAACATAAACTGACATTGTATACTATACACTGAAGCTACTTTAAAATTCCTAAAGCTGCGTTACAGGTTTACCGTAGTTTAAGGAATTTAAAACAGCTTGATCACAACGGGCAACGATGATCTCACTGGGTTATAAACGACTTGTTTAACACAATATACCGAAGTTGGTATGGGCGGTAGGCTTCGCCCTTGAACAACCGCTTCGCGATGCTACTCTTGCGTGTCCAGCTTCAGGAATTTTAAAACAGCTTGAGTACAATAGATTTATTTCCATGACTAGAACATACATAGAAACGCGTGAAGTTATATTGAAAACGGCATGTGAACTTTTCGGACAGTATGGTTATGACGCGGTTTCAACAAGAATGATCGCAGACAAAGCTGGAGTCAATCTTGGCGGAATTCATTACCATTTTGGCAGTAAAGGCGGCTTGTATGAGGAAGCACTCAAGATAGCGCATAATGTGGATCCGCCTCTCACCGTTAGACAATTACTCGATGAGACACCTGATTTATTTAGTACGCCGAAAGGCAAGGCATACGCAATTTACCTTATTGTTACGGATTATTTTAAGAGGCAACCGCTGAAAGTTGAGAATTGGCGGCGAAATATGCTTTTTCGTGAATTACTTTCACCTTCAGATCATTACCTGAAAATTCACGAAGCCTACAACATCAAAGCATCGGAAACTATGCTTGACCTTTATTTTAGACTTGCACCTGAAAAGAGTCTTGCTGACGCTTGTGCGTGGATAAGTTATCCAACTTCACAAGTAATTTTTTACATGTCGGCAAACTCGCTGAATCAAAAACTAGTTGACGAAGTGGTATTGGACACCTTGTATCACAGCGTTATTAAAACTACCATTCGCGCAATGATACTGTTGCTTGATTTACCTATTCCGGCACAGTTACAAGAACCTACATTATGAAGCTACTTTATGTTGTTTGTACTATAAACTTAAAGTGTGAACAACATAAATTCCCTGACACCTGACACGTAAACACGTACTCAGGCTACTTTAAAATTCACGGAGCAGAACACGCAATCGCAACAACGTGAAGCGGTTGTTCAAGGGCGAAGCCCACCGCCCATACCGGCTTTCGGTACAGCAAGTGAATGGTTGTCAAGGGTGAGGTTTATCGTTTGTATTGGCTGTGATATATCGTAGCCTATACGTGCGATAGTTTTTTCGTCGTTGGACGAGAATATTTGGAACGCAGTGCTTGGCAACGTGGTGTTGCAAGTTCACCGCAACTTTGTGAAATTTAATAACTTAATGTACAATTTGAAATTTTATTCTTTAACCGCGTTAGGCAAAAATATTGCTCAATAGTTCAGCAAAATGTCCCAAGGACGGAAGTCGTATTGGCATCAAGGATGATTGAGTGGGAGGTTGCAAAATCGGATAAGCGTAATAATATTTCCAAGTCCGTTACAAGGGGTTTCACCATGAACCATAATTATAAAATAAGTGTAATGAGGGAGTTGCGAGACCAACAGGTGCGTTATGCTCCCAGAGAGAAAAAAATTGATCAGAGTCGCCGTGCGGAGTTACTCTATCGTGAGACATCTGAATTGAAGGATCTCACGTACTTGCATGTTTGCATGGGTATAACCGAATTTAAGACGGAGATGTATCCTGATCTTGTGCTGAATGGTCAGAAATTGAAGCATGATTTGCTTCTTTTTGTTGACGATTTATACGATTCCGCCAATGTTGCGGTGGAAGAAGCTGGCGAAAAAGTTTGGACAATAGAGGAATTGACATCCAAATTTCAAGTGGCAAGTAAAACGATTTCACGTTGGCGCAAGCAAGGTCTGGTTTCTCGCAAGTTCGTTTTTGGCAAGAAGAAACGTGTTGGTTTTTTGCAGAGTTCGCTTGATTATTTCATGGCGAGTGATTCTAGCCGTATCAAACGCGGCGAAAGTTTTAGCCAACTGTCGCATGGCGAGAAGGATTTGATTATCAAATTAGCTCGTCGTCTTTCGTGTTCGCAATTATCGCCGACGGAGGTTGCGAAGCGGATAGCGCGTTATATGAAGCGTTCTGTTGAAACGGTGCGTTATACGGTCAAAATTTTCGACGATCACAATTCGGATATTCAGATTTTTCCAAACAGGCACACGCCGCTTGATGACGATGAGCGTTATGTTATTTTCCAAAAGTATTGCGGCGGTGTTTCGATTGAACAGCTGTCGAAAAAATACAACCGGACGCGCGGTAGCATTTACCGTACAATTGGTCAAATGCGTGCTATTCGTATTGCTGGTTTTAATTTTGAGTATATTGACAGTCAAGAATTTCACGGAATGACACGCGAGCGAGAGAGGGCGATAATGGCAACGACGGTTGCTGCGCCGACTGCAATTACGAAAGTTGCGTCAAAAGAGCGGGAAAAAAGTATAGCAAATAGAAACTTTGTGAATGAAAGACACGGAGTACAATCGACGGTGCGGCGGTTTGTTGCCAAGCCTGATTTTGTGGAGGTTGTTGAGGAGCGTGAGCAACAGCATGAGCGATTACCCAATTTGTCCAGTGATGATGCAGGTGTTTTGCCGTATATTTCGAGTTTGTACAAAATCCCGTTGCTTACGAGCGAGCAGGAGGTTCATCTTTTCCGCAAGATGAATTACATCAAATACAAAGCTGCGATGTTGCGGGCGAAACATGATTCATCTCATCCGAAGGCGGTTTTGATGACGCGGATTGAGGATTTATATGAGACGGCGAATGCGACGAAGAATGAGATCGTGGCGGCGAATTTGAGGTTAGTTGTATCGATTGCAAAGCGACATATTGGGGCGTGTTGTAGTTTTTTTGATTTGGTTAGTGACGGCAATCTTTCGCTTTTGCGTGCAGTTGAAAAATTTGATTACAGTCGCGGTAATCGTTTTAGTACTTATGCGACTTGGGCAATTACCAGAAATTACGCTCGAACTATTCCAGATGAGAAGCGTCATCGGGACAGGTATCATTTGAATGAGGACGAGTTATTGGAGAAGGCAATTGACAGACGCAGTGATTTGCAGCTAATGGAGCGTTATCAAATTGAGCGTGAGCAGCAGGTGGACATGTTGTTGAACACTCTCAATGAGCGTGAGCAAAGAATAATTGTGAGTCGTTTTGGGATTGGTCATACGAAATCTCCGTTGACGTTGAATGAGGTTGGGGTTGAGATAGGCATTACCAAAGAGCGAGTCCGCCAGATAGAAGCCCGCGCGTTAGCAAAGTTACGAAAAATCGCAGAAATCGAAAAACTCGAAATACCTGGTCTGTAAAATATTCAGCGGTATACCGGAGCAGGTATGGGCGATAGGCTTCGCCCTACCTGCTACGGTATAATAATGTTGAGCGAACAGTTGCTCTGTCCTTTATGTCCCTTTTGTCCCTTAAAAATATTGGTGGATAAAAATAGAAAGGAAGCTCACTTTGATCGAGAAAAATTCCCACAAATGGGACAAAAAAAGACAGAAGGGACAAAGCAAAAAATATTTTCATACTTTTTGAGGACGACCATAAAATCGTCCTTTTTGTCCCTTCTATCCCTTGCCAAAAATCACTCACAAGAAATCGACGTTAAGGTTTTCCTTTGTACGGTGGAATTTTAAAATCGTAAACTCCCTTCGGTACATTTGTTTTGAGCGGTGTTTTGTCTTTGCTTACGTAATCTTGGTCAATTATGTGAGTAGTTATGGGGTTCTTGCCGTTGATATCGGTAACAGAGGTACTCGCGATGAATACCTTGAAATCACCTGCTTTACAACCGGCTTTTCCTGATTCTTTGCCCACCACCTGTTCGTGCAGATTGTAAGTTCCGTCATTACCAATTTTGCCTTTAGCAAAATATTCATCTGAACCGCTTAATGCAAAAATAACTTCTCCCGAAGTTAGTGGTGTTCCATCTTCAAATGTTACCTTGCCGGATACTGTTGAATTGCTGTTGATACCACCACAGCCGAGTAAACAAACGGCACTCATTAGGGAACAGAGGAAAATTTGATATTTCATTTTCATTTATACTTCTTTGTTTTTAAAGTTAATGCTGATTATTATGTTTCTCTTGATACCGCGTCAAGAGAATAAAGTTATACCGAAGCAAATATCTGCGATAGGTGTTTACCGTAACAAAAACACCTTTGTTACAAATTTTACTATCCGCACAATAAACCAGTACAGGTTTTCCAAACTGGCAAAACCAATTGGAAAACCTGTACCTTAACATTCCGGATCGCGTCAAAGACAGCGAACAAAATGAGAAACAAATGTTACGGCAACCCGTTCGCTTCACCTTTGTCTATAGTTCCAGCAGCCAACCACGTTATAAGTGCTACCTGAAAGTTCACGAATCGCACGGAACCATCGCCCATTGCAGCATTCACTCCGCTGGTATGGAGAGAGTTTGCACCCCATCTACCCCAACCTCCTCCATTGAGCGTAACACCCGGCGGCGGTGTGTTATGATCGTGCCGATAAAGTGCGCCTGAGTCATGAGCTGTTTTTGCTGAACATGGTCGAGTTCCCGTGTGATATCTTGGCATCCTTCCAGAATTTCCACCCGAATCGTAGTAGAAAACATTTACTCCACAATCCGTACTCCTGTTTCCGGAGCTACCCTCAGAAAACAATGTGGTGTTGGATGTACCATCAGGTACCACCAGATCACCTTGTACGTCATCTTCCCATGCTCCACCTGTTGCGTTAAAGTAACCAGGCAGCTCGTTCGCCGTGTATGGCCAGGTCAAAGTATTTTCAGTAGCTGCATTAAGCGCGCCCGTACAATAAAGATAGTTACAAGTTGAACCGTGAGTCCCTTTATAATTCTCTTTATGCGCATTTGTGAACGACGGACAGATAAAATTCGCCATCTCGCCGATATTATCTAGTGGATTGGTACCTCCTGATGTGTAATTCTTCATGGCATCGGAAAGAGCCGTCTTCTCAATGTAAGGCAACAAAGCAACCCACATACTAGGATTACCACCGGTATTCCAATCACCTGTTAGGTCGTTTGGATGAGGAGACGGGATCTTCTGTTTGTTTACATCGCCGAAATTGTGGATAGCAAGACCAAGCTGTCTCAAGTTATTTGAGCATTGTGATCTTCTTGCTGCTTCTCTCGCTGCTTGAACGGCTGGCAGAAGTAACGCGATCAAAACCCCAATAATCGCAATAACTACCAAAAGCTCAACAAGCGTAAAACCAAAAACACGAAAAGAAGGTTGGACAGAGTAGTCAAAAGAATTGTTACAGCGACAACTCCTAGAACTAAATATCCTGCCCCCCCCCCCCCCCCTTACCTATTTTAACATTTGGCAAAACAGGGAAATTAGGCAAACTTACATTGCCATCAAAACGGTTCTCATTTACAACAAATTGAATTTTATTTGCTGTCTTCATGGTACACCTCACTTTTGTTTGACTTCAAATTTGAAGCCCATTAACCCAAGAATAATGCTAAGCCAAAGACCGACATTCAGTCTTACTAAACATTCCTAACACTACTCAATTTCTCCGTGTAATTCTATTGAATTGTCAACGCAACAACTCAGCACACGGACGCAACCACCAATTGTGCCTGTTCTAGCTGCTTATGTACGCCAATCGCAATATATTTACAACGCGAATAATGACCTAAAAAATATCGACATTCCGAACCGATTGACCTTTGCAAAAAAATGATCTTCATACTTAAGTTGTTTGAATTTTTCGTGAGCGCAAAAAAAAATCAACAACCGAACAGGTGGAGATTATAACACGATAACCGGTTTTGATCAATATGATTTTGGACAATATACCGTAGCCGGTATGGGCGATAGGCTTCGCCCTTGAACAACCGCTTCATGTTGTTGCGCTTGCGTGTCCAGCTTCAGGAATTTTAAAGTAGCTTCAGTATAAGACAAAAAGAGGGAATTCACCGCGAAAGGAAATCTTATACCGTAGCCGGTAAGGCGATAGGCTTCGCCCTTGAACAACCGCTTCACGTTGTGACGCTTGCGTGTCCAGCTTCGGGAATTTTAAAACAGCTTGGGGACATAAGTCGGTTTGTTGTGAGACGGCGCGGTTGATTATTTCCCATAGGAAATTCGGGACAATTCTTGCGCGTTTGATTTCTAGTTGAATTTTCATGCCTTCGCCCTCGCAGTGATAATGGGCGTTGTCTTCGTTTTCAAATTGCAGATAAAATTTGACTCCTAAACTTTCAAGCGAGTTGCTATTTGGTTGCGGATCAATTTGCCACGCTAAAACCTCTTGCCAACCGGACGCAATATCGCGGTTTCGATTTTCTTGTGCAGTATTGTTGATGATTTCGGCGTTGCTATTCTCGTTGTTGTTTTTTTTCGGGTCAATTGTTCCCTTGTACATTTGTTCTAGTGAAATTTGTATTCGCGAATCAAGATTAAGCAAAACTCTCACTTTGTTTTTGTCCGGTAAAAATTGACAAACTTTATCGTTACGATAGCCCGATGAAATTGTCAAGTCAACATAAATTGAGTTGCCGTCAATTCCCGAAATCTTGAGACGACGTACAAAATCACGATCTATTCCAACCTCTGACGCATAAGAAATCTCTCGAAATCCAACCTCAACCGGATAACTCACAAGAAAATTCTCACAAGCCTTAAAACATTTTTTAATATCTTGTTTTAGTTGATCTTTTTGATTTGATTCTGCAAGATTTTGGTTTTTGTTGTTTGGTTTGAGGGAAAAGCTGCCGTTGCGGACATTTGAGTTATTGATCTCTCTGAAGAACCGTTCCATTTTTAGGCATAACATTTCAAGTTGTTGTTTACCGGTCGAACCTGCCCCGCGATTTATCAGCATTTCATCAGCGATCTCCGTAACCAATACTTCACGATAAAGATTCCAATACCTTTTCAAAACACTATCAAGTTGCGGTGTTGCCCGTGATGAAGAATCCGCTAACTTGCTCAAAATTGTACCTAACAAATCCAATTTAACACGGTCATTTTCAAATTTGTCCGAATCAAATAAACGTTCAGCCTTCTGCAATGATTCAGACAGTTGCGCGAATTGTTTTTTGTATTCGTCGGAATTCTGTAATTTTGCGTCCTCCAGATTGTTTAGTTTTTTGGTCAATAAATTCAACGATTCATTCACCAACACGGCATTTTTATCATTCAACTCGTCGGCATCGTCAAGCGGTTTCAAATTCAACTTAAAATCTGCAACTGATGAATTTTCATCGCTCCACATCGCCGACAACCAAGACACACGCCCAAAAAACGGTGACACACGATTTTGCAAACCGCCCAAAAAAGATTGACCTCGCGGCGTGCAAAGAACTATTGGTACAAAAAATACAAGACATAAACAAAACACAAACGAAATCATTATCGAACGATACCGTTTGTGGTCTTCTTGACGAAAAATCTTGATCGAATTAACTTGCTTCTGAATATTCCGCAAAATATTCGCCAAATCAACCGCAAACGGAAATGATTCGACCCAATTCACTGCATCAACTTTATTCGCCGGAATCGAACCCGCTTGCGGCGCAGGCGTTTTACGCGGTTGCCCCGACTCGCGAATCGTAGTAACATAATAAAATAACTCCTCACGACAAATCAATGATTTAGGATAATAACCTCCAAAAAACTCCTCATAAGACTCTCGCAAATAATCACTAACAGATTCAACCCAAACACCCAACCGCTCATCCAATCGCGGAATAATATCAACCAAATCACAATGCGTCAAAATAAATACTATCG
Organism: Planctomycetaceae bacterium; assembly: GCA_031268995.1. GTDB lineage: Bacteria > Planctomycetota > Planctomycetia > Pirellulales > Thermoguttaceae > WRKP01. Next base: position 16,901 of record JAIRWK010000020.1, on the reverse strand, counting down.
GCACAAATTTATTCTGATGCGACCGCAACACAAAATCAATTAACCGTTTTGCGCGAAGTAATTCGTCGTTGTGATGTTTGCGAATTTGGTCAAGCGAACGAATAGATTCCGTTGTACTTTGCGCAGACGGATCAAAGAAAAATAAAACCGCGTCACTGTTTGCAATCCGGCTAGCCGTCATATTCGCTTCGCTGCGAAACCAACGCAACTTGCCCAAAGAAAGCTCATCAACAGAAGCCGAAAGAATTTCGCCCTTCCAGTCAGAAATAACATACGCATCATGATCAAGTCTTATTTCAAGCCCGTCAATACCGGTTGTCGTCGGAGCGACTTGACCTGACGGCGAAATCGAGTTGGACAAAAACTTCACCAACCTCGGACTAGATACAATTTGTGATCCATTGCCTTGAATCAGTTGTCTAAAAAAACTGGTTTTACCTGATCCACACGAACCGTAAATAAATAAACGTAATTTCATTTTACCTAATGTTTTTAAGAGGCAGTAGGGGCATAAAGGACAAACAAACGTTTACTCAATATTACCAAAAATGTACAAAATGTCGGGGCGACCGCAAATGTCGCCCCGATGTTTATGTTGAGTAAATTACCAGCTTTGTCCTTCATGTCCCTATCGTCCCTTAAAAAATTTTGGAATTAGCAGTCAGATCAATGAAAAAACCGACAAAACCACAATTGATATAGATATCTGAATTGTAAAAAGAATTAACGTTACAATAAATTGATTCTTGAAAAGATACATGTCTCAATATCCTTGCAGAGCAAATTTTAGTAACCGTTCTACTCAAGCTACTTTAAAATTCACGGAGCTGAACAACCGCTTCACGCTGTTGCGCTTGCGTGTCCAGCTTCAGGAATTTTAAAACAGCTTGAGTATATCGTTATTTGGAGCAAAGCTCTACGATCAATGCAGAATTTACATCCAACAAGACATCGTCTGAAGTTGGCAACCGCATTACCTTACCGCTTGGGGAATCCGCTTCGTCCCTCAATAGGAAGTCCGGAACTTCGTGTATTCCCCCGTCCACAACAAGTTTAATTGCCTTTTTGCTTTTTGGGCGGTTTCGCACTGTGATAATGTCGCCCAGTCTGACAAGATAACTTGGGATGTCAACACGTCTGCCGTTGACTTGGATGTGACCATGCGACACCCATTGACGCGATTGAGAACGCGATTCACCAAAACCAAGCCTGTAAACAATATTGTCAAGCCTGCGTTCCAACAATCCCATTAGAACTTTACCTGTGTTACCTTTTGCACGTTCCGCCATGCCAAAATATTTGCGGAACTGTTTTTCGAGAACACCATAAAAATTTTTGACCTTTTGCTTCTCTCTTAGATGGACACCGTAATCGGTAAGTTTTCCTCTTCTTGTACCGTGCATTCCCGGCGCATTCGAGCGACGAGTAAACGCACACTTGTCCGTGCCGCAACGACTGCCTTTCAACGACAATTTAACCCCTTCACGCCTGCACTTCCGACAAACCGCTTCTGTATTGCGAGCCATAAATTACAATTCAAATTATTGTTACAAACTTAATTTCAACCAAGTTGACAAACACACATTGCAAACATGTTAATCAACCTTCCTAAATCCTATACCGAAACTGGTACGGGCGGTAGGCTTCGCCCTTCGCGTTTTGTATTGAGATAGAACCCAAAAACACCAGCCGCAAACTTAAACACGCCGACGTTTTTTCGGGCGACAACCATTGTGCGGGAGCGGTGTTACATCTTCAATCGTTTTGATATTCAATCCGGCTTGATGAAGTCCGTTAATTGCACTTTCTCGTCCGCTACCGGGTCCGTTGATTTTGACATCAACATCTTTCATGCCAAATTTAATTGCTTTTTCCGCCGCTTGCTGTGCCGCCATTTGTCCCGCAAACGGCGTACTCTTACGGCTACCCTTAAAATTACAAGTCCCGCCCGTCGCCCAACAAAGCGTATCACCTTTGGGGTCTGTTACCGTTACAGTCGTATTGTTGAATGACGCTCTAATGTGAACGATACCGGACGCTACAGTCCGTTTAATTTTTTTCTTTTTAACCGCTTTTGCCACGTTTCTAACCCTAAATTTTAACTAAAAAACACCCAAAAGGAATTTCTAAAAACTAATTTTATTCGGATTCGGTCGATTTTTATAGACCGAAAATCGACCGAATTCAAAATAATCTGTTTTTGGCAAATAGTATTTTTAGAAATTTCCCAAGACAATTCTATTCAAACCTACACAAATCCGCCTCTTTGAAACACACGCTTTGACATAAAAACCAAACCAGCGTAAAAACTCATTAACGCAAATCCTTGACACCCTTTTTACCTGCAACCGTTTTCTTCGGTCCTTTACGGGTTCTTGCGTTTGTTCTTGTTCTTTGCCCTCTTACCGGCAATCCCTTTCTATGACGTAACCCGCGATAACATCCAATCTCTCGCAATCGCGCAATATGTTGGTTGGTTTGTCGTCTTAATTGACCTTCGACGACGTAATTGTTATCGAGAAGCGACGCAATTTTGGCAAGATCATTCTCTCCCAGTTCCCTCGCGCGAAGCGACATTTCAACACCAGCCTGACGACAAAGCTCCCGTGCCGTCGCATGACCAACCCCGTAAAGGTAAGTCAAAGAAATCACTATTGGACGGTTATTCGGAATATCAACACCCAAAAGACGCGGCATAAACCTATTCTCCCAAAATTCAAATTACTCTATTCCAGTTTACAAAACAAATCTATCTGAACCACACAGACAAACACCAAAACACAACATTCGCCCCAATTCAGCTCTCACTCTCCCGAATTTCTGCCTAAACGATACTGACACCAGCATAGGCGACAGGCTTCACACCGCTTCGCGATGCTACGTTTGCCCAACGCTTTGCGTTACAGGTTTACCGCAGCTTCGGAATTTAAAAACAGCTTGAGTAGAACATACACAACAGCTTGAGTAGAACATACACAAACTTCAAACTATCCTTGACGTTGTTTATGACGCGGGTTTACACAAATCACGTAAACGCGACCGCGACGTTTTACAACCTTGCAATTCTCACAAATACGCCGAACACTTGCTCTGACTTTCATAATCGTTCATCTCCCAGCCGATCTTAATCAGCCACTAATATATCGAAGCCGGTAGGGGCAAGATGCTTCTGTCTCTGCCAAGACATCCCGCTCCCCAACACCACTTGTAAAGGGGTCGAATTCTAACGCAACTTTAACATCTTACAAGTACCCCCCACACCACACACGAACCACACTCGCCCAAAATCACAACAGCAAATTCACCTCAAAAAATTTTTAATCCGAAGCTGGCACTTGCGGTAGGCTTCGGCATAATTGCGGGCAAATTGTGTTTACGGGGCAAGTGTTACAGTCGGGTTTGCGGGATTTGCAACGGTTTCTGCCAAGTTGTATCAACGCGTGACTCAAAAAACACCAATCCTGTTGCGGAAAAATTGCCATCAACTCCCGCTCAACCCGCTCCGCTATCCTGCCGTCCGCAAGTCCCAACCTGTGACTCAATCTAAAAACATGCGTATCAACCACAAATCCTTCGTTGATACCAAAACCATTGCCAAGCACAACATTTGCCGTCTTGCGACCAACTCCCGACAACGTGATAAGTTCATCCATTGTTCGCGGCACTTTTCCGCCGAAGCGTTTGACGATGTCTTCTGCGGCATTTTTTATGTTTTTGGCTTTGTTGCGGTAAAATCCGGTGCTTTTGATTAGCTCCTCAAGCGTTTCAAGCGGTATTTCAACAAAATGCTCCGGTTTGTTATATTTTTTGAATAATACATCTGTTACTTTATTAACTTGTACATCTGTGCATTGTGCGGACAAAACCGTTGCAACCAATAACTCAAACGGCGAACCAAATCGCAACGAACAGTCCGCATCAGGAAACACCTCACGCAACTTCACAAGCAAACTCGCCGCCAGACGCTTCCTACCGTCCCCAACAATTATCTCTTTATTTGCGACAGATTTTTTCAATTTATACTCAAACTACTTTAAAATTCCTGAATCAGAACACGCAAGCGCAACAACGTGAAGCGGTTGTTCAAGGGCGAAGCCTACCGCCCATACCGGCTACGGTATAACGAAAGCTGGTAATAATACGGCACGCAGACGACGCAGGTTGGGGAGAGACTTTCGCAAGATCAGAAAGTAAAATAAATCCTATCCGATCCGCGACCATCTTCACTAATCTGCGTTATCAGCATGCTAAATATTCAATTTTGCGGTTTCAAATCGTGCCAAACGGGGGCGAGGGTTTCTAGTAATTTTTTGTAGCGGTTATATTTTTTGTCGTATATTTCCGCTAATTTGGGGTCTGGCTTAAAACTTCTGGCGACCTTGACCATTTTTTCACACGCTTCGTTGTATGACCTGTAGAAACCTGCCGCAACCGCGCCGCAAATAGCCGCGCCAAAACAACCCAACTCCGTCCCCGCCGGAATCTCAACCGGAATTTGTAAAATGTCCGCGAACATTTGCGCCCAAACATCGCTGTTTACTGCGCCGCCTGTTAGACGGATTGTTGACGGTTTGCTGATGAACCTGAACAAACGTTCCGCGTGCCAACGATGACCAAAAACCACGCCTTCAAAAATTGCCCGCATTACTTGTGCGCGTGTGTGCCGACCGTCGAGACCGAACAAGCATGCTTTGGCATCAAGATTGACGGGATTACCGTACAGATAAGGGATGAACGTGATACCGGTATCGGTTGCTTCGGTTACGGCAACGAGTTCGCTGCAAAATTCGTAGATACTTTTGTCGGCATTTTTGATTTTGAGCAATTCTTTATCGCTTTCAAAAAATTGTGTAACGAACCATTCGAGGTTACTTGCGGAGGTTGCGCTGCCTTCTAGGACAAGATAGTAGCCGTCGATACTGTAGCAACTTGTCATGAAAACATCGCGGTCAACAATTGGTTTGCTTGAGATAAATTGGTTATTTCCCCAAGTACCGGCGACCATGCAAAATCTTGACTCGTCCGTCATGCCGACCGCCAACCCGCACGCATCAATATCAAACATCCCGCCCGCAACCAACGTTCCCTCCGCCAATCCCGTCAACTTCGACGCGGATGATGTTATCTTGCCGCAAATATCGGAAGAACGTTTGATCGGCGGCATGATATGCTTCCAATCACTAAGCCCCCAAACCGCCAAAACCTCGTCATCATAGTTGCCCGTGCCGACGTTGATTAGGCTTGTTGCGGACATATCGGTAAGTTCCATGTACGCCTCGCCAGTCAACCGATAACGAATGAAATCCTTGACCATGAACAAATATTTTGTGTTTTTCATAGTTTCGGGTTCGTTATCAATTAGCCACCGCAAGAGAGCGTTTGGTTGTGCTGCCCAGATTGATTGCATGGTTTGGGGCAATATTTTGTCGAGGACATTTTTTGTTGTCCAGTCTTCTATATATTCTCTTGCGCGGGCATCGGATGAAATTATGCCGTTGCGTGCGGGTTTGTCGTCGTGGGCAACAAGATAAAGTCCGTTTCCGTGTCCCGTGCAAGCTACCGAAAGAATTAACACCGGATCAATTTGAGATTTCTCAATAACCTCACGCAAAACCCCGCAAACCCCTTCCCAAAGCAACTCCATGTTGTTTTCCGTCCAACCGGAATGCAAATAAATATGATCAACCTTCCTGCCCGCCGAAGCATATTCTTTGCCCGCAGTGTCAAAAATCGCCGCCTTAACCATCGTCGAGCCGCAATCTATACCAATAAGATATGTTTGAGTCATAATCGAAAAAATTTTTTTGTTAATGTTTATACCGCAGCCGGCAAGGCGATAGGCTTCGCATTACCAGCACACAGTATAAACGCGGTATTCTTTTTTGCCCGTGAAATCCTCCCTTTACAAAATATCGATAGCGGGTATCATTTTCGGGGCATTGGGAAAAACGGATGGATGCCCGAGTGGTTTAAGGGACCGGTCTTGAAAACCGGCGTATCGCAAGGTACCGTGGGTTCGAATCCCTCTCCATCCGCTTATGCCCAAACCGATAGGCTTCGCTAGTGAACAACCGCTTTGTGTTGTTGCGTTGCCGTGTTCGGTTTCTGGAAATTTAGCGACGATACGGCGATATATCGACGGCTGCACCGTCGTCTTTCGTGCCGAGTTTTCTTAGCAAGTCGGGTGGAATGGTCTTTTCAATACGAATTACCGAACCATCCCAAAAACCGATATTGGCTCTATCTTCGGGATTGCCGCCGATGACGCTGTCGGGTCTGCCGAAACCCTTGTCAAGGTCTTCCAACGTAACATTCGCCAACGGGTCCATCCAACAAAACGGCTTGTTCGTAACCACAACCGATATCGTGTTGGACGACCCATCTGTTATCTCGGCGAATTTGGTACCGACTTTGGGTTTGAGTGGTTGACCTTCGATTACGGCGTAGAAACATTTTTTATCTGGGGTAGCACCTCCAGTTGTATTTGCGGTGTACATGTCAATTCTTGTCGTGTGGAACTGTTTGTTGTGTTCGCTGTCCCAAGGTTCGTCAAGTTTGATGGAATTGTACAACGCGACTTGTCCCATGTACGGCAGAATCAAAACACGCCAACTATGCAGCGGCTTACCATTGGCATCAACCGTGTAAAGCGGCGGAAATTCATTGTGTACGTCGTGATAGTTATGTAACGCGATAATAATCACACGTATTTTATTGGCGGATTGCATTAGTCGGGCGGCACTGCGAGCTGCTTGGACAGCGGGCAACGTCAATGAAGTTAGAAGCCCAAAATAAGAAATCTCCGTTACCAAAGAAGTCGACTCAATTTCATGCGATAGAACAAGCCGGTCGCCCTCCACCGTTGGTAAAAGCAAACGCAACACCCCTCTACTATACTCAAGAATCAGTCCCATCGGTATATTCTGCGGAATTTCGTTCTGTGCCATTTTAGCCGCCGCCACAGCCCTACCAAAAAAGATTCCTTGATCGATACTGGATTCGATTAAATTGCGCAAGAAAACCGCGTCGGATTCTTTGGGCGTTTTGATTGTCATTTTACAATTCATTTTTTTTGAATTGCCAATAATTTGTCCCAACGAAACCGAAGCCGAAAGCCATTCAATTTTTCTCAATGAAAACTGAATTACGTTTTTGACTTGAGCCGGCATTTCGCCTTCCGGTATTTTTTTGATTTCAGCTTTTAATCGGTCGGTGAAAGCGACAGCAATTTTGATTTCGTCTTCGCCCGCTTCTTTCAATACGTTATGAATCACGGATTTTTTTGACGGCACGGCGTTTTTGACCCATTTAGTTGCGTCGTCTTCATCAAAAGTTGTGAAGAATACGAAATCTCCCTTCGCAAAATGCACAACACCGTCGAGTTCTGCCGGATACGCCAACAGCTCTTCAAGCGTTTTCATGTCTTTTTCCGTTTTATTCTTCCACGGAACTGCAACGAGTATCATTGGCTGCTCGTCTTCCTCAAGCCCGCTGTCAATAATTATCGCCAACTCCCGAATCCCCAATTTGTCCGCAATCAACTCAAAATGAGGACGCACAATTCTATCAACCTTGTTAAGCTCATTAGTCAATTCTCTCATCGTTGCTTTGAAAGATTTATCGTCAAATTTTAAATCTTTCAAATATTTTTCACCGGTTTGCATTATTACCGATTTGATTTGATCGGGTTCGACCTTACGAAGGTCAATATGTACAAACCCGATACAATTGTCCGTTATCAACGGAGCAAAAGTCTCCTGAGCAACAACCCGCCCAGTTGCCCCGCAGGACAACAAAACAAACGCCAAAACAGCCGCCAATGGCACAAGCCCAATCTGAAACAATTTTCGTAACATCTCTTTTCTCCAAATTTGAATTTGATGGTGAAATCCGAAACAAACACAAAACAAACAGCAAACAGTAAGCAAATCCCCGAATGCGCCGTTAATTGATAACAGAGACGAGGTTTTTTGTCAATCGGGGCAATCCGTACTTGAGGAATATGGTCAGAAAAGGCAGAAAGGAGTTTACCTTAGCATGTGGCTTTCGTGCCTTGGCACGGAGTTTTCGTGCCCTGGCACGGAGTTTTCGTGCCTTGGCACGGAGTTTTCGTGCCTTGGCACGGAGCTTTCGTGCCTTGGCACGGAGCTTTCGTGCCTTGGCACGGAGCTTTCGTGCCTTGGCACGGAACCTTCGTGCCAGAGTCTGGAACCTTCATTCACGAGGATTTTTCCTCCAGACTCGAAAATTTTCTCCACACGCCCAAATTTCCCCTTTTTGTGCCATTCGTATTAAAAAATTTCCTCTTCTCGTGTTGAAAAAAATTCCCCATTATTACGTGAAGAGCTTGACAATTTTCCATTCGATTGTTAGTATTTTGGCTCGTTTTTTGGTTTTGGTGTGCTGTATATTTTTGCGGAGTGTACCGAAGCCGGTATCGTTTGAGTGTAATATACTGAAGCTGGTGTGGGCGATGGGCTTCGCCCCTGAACAACCGCTTCACGTTGTTGCGATTGCGTGTCCAGCTTCAAAAATTTTAAAACAGCTTGGGCATATATGAGTAATTTGAAAGAGGAGTGCGGAGTAGCGGCGATTTATCATTTATCCGGCGGCGATGCGTCGCCGCTTTGCACCGCGCAAGGTCGCGAGGATGTGTCATCGCTTGTTCCGCGAATGTTGCTTGATTTGCAGAACAGAGGGCAACTTTCAGCAGGTTTCACAACCTATTCGCCGTTTCGTAAACAGCTAATTGACACGCACAAAGAAGTCGGTTCTGTTTCGGAAGTATTTCATTTTACGCGGCGTGGTAAATTCATGGAGTTGTTGAAGGAGTATTCCGGCAGAGCCGCGATTGGTCATGTTCGATACGCAACTTGCGGCAAAGACGACCGTAGTTACGCGCAACCATTTGAAAGACACCACATCAAAAAGCATAAATGGTTCAGTTTCGCATTCAACGGACATCTTGCAAATTACGATAGTCTCAAAGAAGATTTGCTAAGCGACGGCAACACGTATCTTGCGCGTGAGACCGACACGGAAATCATAATGCACTGTTTGAGCGCGGCTCTTTCTCCGCAAGAAGAACCCGATTTGCCCGCAATCTGCCGTTCGATGGCTAATCTTTTTGACGGTGCTTACAGTATAGTTTTTTTGAATGCGTTGGGTGATATGTTTGTGGCGCGTGATCCTCTTGGTATGAAGCCGCTTTGTTATGCGGTGGAGGGTTCGCTTTTTGCGGCGGCGAGTGAAAGTGTCGCGTTGTTCAATTTGGGCTTCGCTGCGGAAAGCGTCAAAAATGTTGAACCCGGTGAAATAATAATCGTCAACGAAAGCGGTATCCGCTCCGAACGGTTCGCCGAATCGGTCAAGTCGGCGCATTGCTTTTTTGAGTGGGTTTATTTTGCCAATGTTGCAAGTACACTTGACGGAAAAAGTGTTTATCTTGCCCGAAAAAATCTCGGCGAAGAATTAGCAAGACAAGAATTGGCAAACAACGATGTCAAAATCGATGCCGACACAATAGTCGTACCAGTGCCGGATACCAGCAAAGCAGCAGCAGACGCAATGGCATACAAATTAGGGATTCCAAGTTTGGAAGGTTTGATTAGAAACCGTTACAGCGGTCGGACGTTTATCGAAGGCGGCGAGTTTCGTTGGAAAAAAGCGCAAACGAAATACACACCGCTCCGCGAAGTGCTTGAAGGTAAGCGTGTGTTTCTGGTCGAAGATTCAATCGTCCGGTCAACAACAATGCGCGTACTGTTGCAAAGAATACGCGAACTCGGACACGTCAAGGAATTGCACGTGCGAACCGCTTGCCCGCCGATAACCGGTCCTTGCTTCTACGGAATAGATATGCCAACCTACGCCGAATTGTTCGTGCCTAAATATATGAACAGCCAAAATTGCGAACAATGGCAACTGACTCCCGAAATCGAAAAACAAATGGCAATAGATTTGGGAGCAGATTCACTACGCTACTTGCCCGTCGAATCTATCGCAAGAGCCATCGGATTAAACGAAAACCAAATCTGCCAAGCCTGCATCACCGGAAAATACCCAACCATCTGGGGACAAAAATTAGCACAAAAAGCATTGACAGAATACATAGAAAACAAATAAATATACCGTAGCCGGTAGGGCGATAGGCTTCGCCCTTGAACGACCGCTTCACGTTGTTACGCTTGCCTAACGCTCTGCGTTGCAAGTTTACCGTAGCTTCAGGAATTTTAAAACAGCTTGAGTGTATCTCCTACGTCCCTCATGTCCTTTATGTCCCAACAATACCGGACAGAAAAAACCATTCTCTACATAAAATGACGACAGTTCTTTTAACACGTTCCGAAAACCAGAATGACGAGTGGAAGGCGGAGTTTGAGGCGTTGGGGATGACGGTTTTGTTGCAACCGGCGATAGAGATATTGCCGCCTGATTCTTGGCTGGCGGCGGATTCGGCGATTTTGCGGATTGGGGAATTTGATTGGGTATTATTTTCGAGCGGCAATGGTGTACGTTTTTTTATGGGCAGGTTGTGTGGTTGTGGCATCAAATTTCCGGATTCGGTCAAGGTTGGAGTAGTTGGCGGCGGCACGGACGAAATATTTTTTGAATACACAAGCCGACACGCCGATGCCTTGCCCAAAATAAGCAACGCCGACGGATTGCTGGAAAAAATATCAAATATCTTGTCGGGAAATTTTAATGGCAAGAAATTTCTTTTACCGCGAGGAAATCGCGGACGCGATATTCTTGCCAAAGGAATAACCAATGCGGGCGGTGTTGTGGAAGAGGCGGTTGTTTACAAAAGTGTTGACTGCAAAAACGCCGACACAGAAATCCTCGACAAAATGCAAAAAAATCAAATAGACTGGATCACCGCCACAAGTCCGGCAATCGCCGAATCAATAGTAAACATGTTCGGCAAGCTGTTAAGAAAAACAAAAATAATAAGCATAAGCCCCCTCACCACCGCCAAACTAAACTCCTTAGGCTTCCCTCCAACAAAAGAAATCGACAAAACAACAATTAAAACGTTAGCACGCAGATAACGCCAGATCGGAAAGGGTATTCGCAAGATCGGAAAATAAAATATTGCGTGCTGATATTTCACAAGGTTGCCTCATACTGAGTCTGTTTTAAAATTCTTGAAGCTGCGGTAAACCAGCAACGCAGAGCGTTAGGCAAGCGCAACAACGTGAAGCGGTTGTTCAAGGGCGAAGCCTATCGCCCTACCGGCTACGGTACACCTTCGCCGAGAATTACTGTATTGATTGGAAACCATTCGATGTATTTTTGGGTTGCCGGAATCAATATTGAATCGCCGCGATTTAATGTTTCTTGCCCAATCCTTACCGCGCCGCTAAACACCGTCCAAATTGAACAAACACCGCCAACCTCAACCACCACCGGTCGATCAAATTCCCAACGATACAACGAAAAATTCGGATCAACAATAAGTAACTCACAAATTGAAATATCAGTTTTTTGCGGAATGACCGGATTGATGTGATTTTTGGGTTTCAATACGCGGATTGCTTCGTGTTTATGCAATTGACGCGGCGAACCGTCGCGATCTACGCGATTCCAATCAAATACGCGAAAAGTCGTATTGCTCGGCTGCTGTATTTCCGCAACCATTACTCCCGCCCCAAGCGCATGAAGCATACCCGGCGGAATATAAAAACAATCACCACACTTGACCTCAATCCACCGCATTACCGTTTCTATTCCGCCTTCCAAAATAAGTTGCCGCAATTGTTCTTTTGAGTACTCAGCCTTCGTGCCAATCCACACAACGCCTTCAGGTTTCGTGTCAATAACTACCCACGCCTCGCTCTTGCCAGAATACCCAAGCTGCATCTCGGCAGCAAGCACATCGTCAGGATGAACTTGAATTGAGAGCGTACTTTCCGCGTCAAGATATTTCAACATCATCGGAAATCGCGAAACAGACCCCGCCGACAACCCCAACAACTCAACAGAACGCAACAACAAAACCTCACGCAAAGAATAACCACAAAGTAAACCGTTAGAAATTACACTTGTGTCATCCGGCAAATCCGCAATCTCCCAAGACTCCGCCGCCTTATCCAACTCCTCAGAAATCTGCCGACCAAATAACGTCCGCAAACGCGAACCGCCCCAAATATAATTTTTGTAAATCGGCTTAAAACGCAACGGATAAAGCGGCACATTGTTCAATAATTGATCGGAATTTGCCGCGCTCATAAAATTTTACCTCATTCAATTCAATTTATGTACTCAAGAAGCGAAACAACGTGAAGCGGTTGTTCAAGGGTGAAGCCTATCGTCCTACCGGCTACGGTATAATACAGCAGTTAATCCAAAAAGTTACCTTCTGATAATCTTTCCGGCACGTACTTTTCGGTAACAAAACTTACATCTCTATTTGTCAACGCCTCAACTTCCAGTTTGAAACCGTTTTCGAGCATTGTTGCGATTTCTTTTTGCCATGCTTTTTTCTTTTTGAACCAAGGATATTCTGATATTTGTTTTGCTCTTTTTTTATCTTGTTCGTTTAGGGTGATTTTTACGCTGTCTGATAATTTACATTTTGCAAAATCCACACTCCGCAGACCAAGATATTTTGCTTCAGGTATTGCCATTCGTTGTGATTCGAACGCGAGGTTTATTGACCCTTGTTTAATTACGCTGTAAATATAGTAACCCCAAGGATCATTATCAAGAAGACAATAAATCGGCAAATTCAACTCGTGATGCATTCGATAAAGCAATCTGCGCACACCTCGCGGCGGTTGACCGGCACCGTGTGTTAAAATACAGTGATGTTTGCGCCAAAATTTATCTTCGTTGAAGCGTTGCCAAATTGTATCTTTTTCAACATGCAAAATAAATTTCGCGTTACTTTTTTTGAATTGGATCACATCTGGTTCAACAATTGACGGTATGCCGTAACCGCCGCTGCCCATCCGCGAACAATCAATCTCGTCCCCACTGTCAACAATCTGAATCTCACCAACCATATCACCGCGCTTCTGCGCAAAAAGATGTAACTCCTCACGCAACGAATTCAATAACACCTCACAATCCTCAATTATCGGATCACAATCCGCTTGCTGATCAAATGTCTCCTCTTTCAGTCCCGCAATTGTATGTTTCAACAAGTAGAATAGACCTCGAATACTTGTCGTTTTACCTTGATCAATGAGTTGTTTTACGCCGCTTGTAACAAGCATTGTTTGCATAAAACTCTTTGCTTGACTTAGGTTAAAGAGTTGGCGTTGTGAGGTACGTTTTCCCATTTCGATTATTCGTTTTCGGTCATTGAAATTTATGTTGGACAATGCCCGTATAGGAATATCAACAGTAGGCGTATGTTTTTTGCTCGCCTGCTTCACAACCAAATCCGCAAGTTTCGTGAGATTTGAAAGTGTCTGAATATCAGTCTTTGTAGGTTTATTTTCAGGTGTTTTTGCCATAATCTAGTTTTTGATTTTCTTGGAAAATTTTACTTTAGGAGGACAAAGCGGAAGTCGCCGTAAATTTGATGCGAGAATGATAAGCGATGTTTAATATTGTGTCAAGTTGTGATCGTGTCGTTGTGCCTTTAAAAAATATTAGCACGCAGATGACGCAGATTTGGAATGATATTCGCGAGATCAGAAAATTTATCCGAATCTGCGACCATCTTTAGCAATCTGCGTCATCTGCGTGCTAATATTTTAAACGGACTAATGAACGGTTACTGGAATTTTGGGTTATCTGTACTATAATTATTGTCATGGTTACCAAAACATCAGAAAATGAGATTGTTCCGGTTGTGATTCCGATTTCGGCGCATTTGGACGTACCGACGTTATTGGGTACGGCGCGGAGTTTGGGGCGTAGTGGGGTTCCGGTTTATGTGATTGCTCGCGGGAGTTATCCAATTACCCGAACTTCGCGGTACATAAAAAGCCTGCAAACATTTCCCCACGACCCACCCGATGAAGTTTGGCAAGAAGCTCTCACAAACTTGCTGGAAAAAATCCGCCGCTCAACACAAACGACACCAATAATATATTTTTGTACAGAAAATGATTTGTACAGATTCGCCTCGATGCGAAATTTTCTTGAGCAACATTTTCAATTGATACCTACTTTGGATAAAGTGTTCGAGTTTCTTGAAAAAGATAAGCAACTTCCACTCGCCGAAAAAGCCGGTTTTCTCGTCCCAAAATCTGTCAAACTCGAAAAAAAAACCGATATTGAGCTTTTAATAAATTCGCTCCGATTTCCCGTTATTGTCAAGCCGCTTGCTAGGCACACAATCGGAATATTTGATTACAAGGGCTTGATTGTGGAGTCGCGGGACAATGCGGTTGAGCTTATTGAAAAGTATCTTGACAAACCGCCGACGGTATTGATAGCGCAGGAGTATGTTGCGGGGACGGACAATGACGTTTTAATTTTTATGGGCAGCTCCGACAGCGACGGCAATGTGCGGGCATTTGTTACCGGACGGAAGTTACGGCAAAATCCGCCGCTCAGTGGAATGATGGCTTGTGGTTATATTGAGCAGTTGCCCGAACTGGAATCGAAAGCGAAGGCATTGTGCAAACTCTACAAAATAAACGGTTTCATTGGAATAGAATGTAAACGTCCGCCGAACACAAATGACTATTTTTATATTGAGACGAGTTTCAGACCGGAGACGATGAACGAGTTGGCGAGTGGTGCTGGTGTGAACCTTGTTTGTGATGTTTATGCGTCGGGGCTTGGTCGAGCTTGCCAGACCAAACAGACGGCAAACAACGGCTCTTGGTACGATTTATTCGCCGACTTCGATTCCGTACAATCACAAGTAAGACAAGGAAAAGCAAAATGGAGTTGTATGTTGAAGCGATTACCCCGACCGATAACGTATTCACATTTTGCGTTTGACGATCCTCTTCCGTTTATCGCGAGGCTAATAGAAAAAATTAAAACAAAAATCAAAAACATCTTCAACAAGAGCAAATAATTCACATGGAATTTCTAAAAATTGATTTTATTCGAATTCCCTAAAGCTAGGGAGGGTTTGTGTTAGCACGTATCAGGACATAGTCGGCGTTAGGTTTTGCTCCTGAACGACCGCTTCGCGTTGTTGCGCTTCCGTATTCAGCTTCGGGAATTGTAAAATAGCTTGAGTGTAAATGAAGAGAATTATTAGTTTTATAGACGATTTGGTTTTATATGTTGGCGAGCGGACGAGTCCGATGATGGTATTGGAAATTCGGCGGCAATTTAATCTTGTGAATCGCGGAACAAGTTTTGCGGTTATGTATGGGATTTTTGGGTTGCTTTTTCTGTTTGTGCTTTTGTTGCCCAATAATTATCCGTATCAACTCATAAATCTAATTGCGGAAACGGATTTCTCTGGTTTGGTTGCGATATTTTTTTTAATGCAATTCGGTTATGGAATTTTTATGATACCGGTACTTCTGGCTGGTCTAGTGCATTTTTATCGGCGGCGTGATTCGCAAATTATCTTGGCGTTAAGTGATGTTGATTTATATTTGGGCTTGTATCAAATTGGCTTATTTTATATGTTCAAATCATTTTGTCTTTTTTATTTTTGGGTCGTTTTTTTGTATATTTTGGAGATAATCTCTTTTGATCTTTTTGCAATTTTTCCGGTCATCTGGTTATTTTCCGTAACGGCGGGCAACATGTTATTTTCTATTCTCGCCATTTTCAAACGGAGTAAACTTTTTTTGTTTTTTTTATTCCAAGTAATTTTGGCAACTTCGTTGTTGCTTGCCGTTTACTATGTTGATGCAAAATACTTTTTAATGAGGCAAATGATCATGACAACGGGAATGTTGGCGAGAGGTAAAGATTTACATTTCATTGGTACGTGGAGTTGGTTACCGGTTGTTATAGTTGCGTTTCCAATCTATTTTTACGTAACTCTGAAAGTGCTAAATTTCAATCTCACAAGCAAAAAATCAATTTACAAAAAATTATTCTTATCAATTGCAATCTACTCAATACTAATTGTCATAACAATAATTACGATAATTAATATCGTATTATACTGAAGCTACTTTAAAATTCCTGAAGCTGAACACGCAAGCGCAACAACGTGAAGCGGTTGCTCAGGGGCGAAGCCTATCGCTCTACCGGCTACGGTATAAACGATTGTCTAGTAGGCTGCCCGCCAATTTTTGTACCGTAGCCGGTACGACTGCCGTGATATTTAACGGTTGACAAAATTGTGACCTACAATATGATTTGCAACAATCTTGAGCCGTGAAATATCACGGAATATTTGGTGATTACGAAAACTTCTTTGCGCGAAAATTAAAAATTTTCGGAAAATTTTGTTGAGAGTCTGTTAATATTTTTTATCTTGAGAAATTTCTTTAACTATTTATGAACAAATCTGATTTGCAAATTTTAATTTTTTACTTTTTATTATTTTGATCTATTGTGCCAATAATTTTTTTGCTATTAGGATGTTTTTTGGCATTTGATTTGCGAGCAATATTCTTTTAGTATCACGAAGCGGTGATTTGATTCATGGTTCTTCACCGCAAGTTGGGCGTTATTTTGTGGTACTTTATTGCGTCTTACGTGCAAAACCGGCGTAGGTTTTCTGTTTGGCGTAGTTTACAGTCAGAGCTGCGCTCGTGCGAACTATTAGTTGCGTTGACTGATGTTCGGTCCACCGTCACGGTCGTGGCTTTGATTTTTTTATACTCTACGTTTTTTGCTAAAGTCTCGCCGAAACCGGTATCGCCAATAATTGCCGAAGGGAATTTCTTGTATGATTGTCTCATGTTACGCACGATACGGAAATGATGGTGGTTATTCAGTCGATTGATAGAAAAAAGGTAAAACATTGTTCGCGTCCCGTTAGGGACGGAATGTTGGTAGAAACACGCGATTTCAAA
>JAIRWK010000002.1 GCA_031268995.1 Planctomycetaceae bacterium | reverse complement strand
GCGACTCCTATCTTTCCAAGCGTAGGGACAACGCTTGCCGTCGCCCTTATTTTTGGGGCAACCGCAAGGGTTGCCCCTACGATTTTGCCACGCAGGGACAATCATATTGTGTCTAGCGGAACGACCGAATATGGACTCTTGCGTAACAGGAGTTCCTTCATATATTTTTGTCAAAAACCTCTGTGTTCTCTGTGGTTATTTATACCGAAATTACAAAATAAAAACTGAATTTCATAGTGCGATGAGTATAATTGGTGTTCTCCAATCGCCAATTGCTGTTCTCCAATCGCCAATTGCTGTTCTCCAATCGCCAATTGCTGTTCTACAATTGCCAATTGCTGTTCTACAATTACCAATTGCTGTTCTACAATTGACAATTGCTGTTCTACAATTGGGCAATTGTTGTTCTACAATTGGCAATTGCTGTTCTACAATTGGCAATTGTTGTTCTACAATTGGCAATTGTTGTTCTACAATTGGCAATTGTTGTTCTACAATTGACAAATTTTGCCCGCCTAAATGTTCAAAAAAGACAAAATTTGCCCAAAATTGCTTCAAAATGATACAAATTTGGTTGAATTGCTCATTATACTCAAGCTGTTTTGAAATTCCTGAAGCTACGGTAAACCTGCAACGCAGAGCGTTATACTCATCGCATTATGAAATTCAGTTTTTACTTTTTTTTGACAGGATAACAGGATAACAGGATAGCAGGATTGTCAGGATATAATGAAATCCTGTCTATCCTGCTATCCTGCAAATCCTGTCAAAAAAAATAAATTTAATAGCAGCTTCAGTATATTGCCAAAAGAAGAACTATCATTTATGATTTCTGCCCGTTCAAATGTTCAAAAAAGACACAGATTTGACCAAAAGAAGAACGATTTTTGCCAATTGTTGTTCTACAATTGCCGAATTTTGCCCGCCTAAATATTCAAAAAAGACCAAATTTGCCCAAAATTGCTTCAAAATGATACAATTTGGTCAAATTTTCGTAACTATTCAGTCGACGGAATTTTTATCAACCACAGAGAACACAAAGTTCACAGAGATAGATTTTTTGACCACGAAAGAAAAGAAATATACGAAAAAAATTTTGTAACTATTCAGTTGCTTTTAAATAACCACAGAGTTCACAGAGATAAATTTTTTGAATATGAAATAGACGAAAATTTCATTTTCAACTCTTTCGTATATCTTCGTATTTAAAATTCACCTCTGTGCTCTCTGTGTTCTCTGTGGTTATTTAAAAGCAACTGAATAGTTACCAATAAAGAATAAGCACGCAGACAACACAGATTTTGGAAAGATAATCGCAATATCGGATTTTTTAATTTTCTGATCTTGCGAATATCTCCCCCGAAATCTGCGTTATCTGCATGCTTACATACCAGTAATCGGGCAAAATAACAATCAAAAAACTTTCATCCAAATCATAACTAAAAAATGCGATCACCAGACCATTTGCAACCTAAAGGTATATTGTTGAATTTGACATCAATGATTGATGTTGTGTTTTTGCTTATAATTTTCTTTCTTGTGTCAAGTAATTTGATTCAGCAAGATGTTTTGATAGATGTTGATCTTCCGGCGGCATCGAATGTTGACCGTATTACCAATTCAGCTACGGGCAAACTCACAATAAATATTCCCCAAAGCGGCTCAATATACCTGGGCGCAACCCCAATTGACCCGCAACAAATCAAACCCATATTGATCAAACATCACACCGACAACGGCAAAGACGCGGAATTGCGAATCCGCACAAATAAAAACGTACCATACCACGAAATAGAATCCTTGCTGCTGCTCGCAACAGAAACCGGAATTTGGAACGTATCATTCGTCGTCGTTGAGAAGTAACTTCAGTATATTGTGCAACTTTATTTCCTCGTCTTGCGTCAAAGAGGTTAGAGGCAACCTCAACTCTCCAGTATCGCGCCCCAACAATTTCATTGCGGCTTTAATTGGAATCGGGTTTGTAGATAAAGTCAACATATTTCGGCACAGTTTGAAAATTTTGTAATGTATTTCTCTGGCGGTTTCAATATCTCCGTTGTCGAAGGCGTTGCATAGTTTTATTATTTCTTTCGGTACAATATTGCCGACAACCGAAATCACTCCACGACCTCCAAGCGATAATATCGGTAACGTCAGACTGTCATCACCACTCAAAACAGTCAAACCCGTACTCTCAATAATATACGACGTTTGATCCATTGAGCCGGTTGATTCTTTGACCAAAGTTATATTTGGAATTTCTGCAAGACGGATTATCGTTTCGGGTTCGATATTTTTCCCGCAACGAGACGGAATATTGTAAATACAGATTTGGATTCCGACTTTTTGGGCAACAGTTTTGTAATGCTGGTAAAAACCTTCTTGTGTCGGCTTGTTGTAATACGGCGCAACAAGCAAAGCAGCATCAGCACCGACTTTTTCCGCAAATTTTGTCAAATAAACCGCCTCATCTGTTGAATTTGAGCCGGTTCCGGCAATTACTTTGATTTTACCGTTTGCCGTTTTTACGACGCTGCGGATTACGTTTTTGTGTTCTTCGTAGGAGAGTGTTGGGGACTCACCTGTTGTTCCGGCGGGAACAACGGCAGTTGTACCCGCTTCAATTTGATATAGTACCTGTTTTTCTAAACTCTCATAATCCACCGCGCCATCCTTAAACGGAGTAATCATCGCAACAGAATGTCCAGAAAAAGATTCACCTTTATTATTCATATTCATTTTTTACTCAAGCTATTTTAATTCGTTTGCACTCAAAAAAAATTTTTTCAACCTCTGCCCGTTCACCTTATCATAAGGCATCGTCCTGAAATAAAATTATCAATGCCCTAAAGTTAAGGGGAACCACCCCTAACCCCTCCAAAGGAGGGAAATTATTCCTCTCCTTCGGAGGGGCTAGGGGTGGTTTTATGCCAGCACGTGTCTGGTATTGTGAAGTCTCTACCAGCCACTCACCACTTGACACTGATTCCTCACCACTTGCCCCTGATTCATTGAAATTCATACACCGCAACAAGCGTGGTGTAGTATAACGCAGTCAATAAATAATCACAATAGCCGACATTATGGTTGTGCAATGTTATACCGTAGCCGGTAGGGCGATAGGCTTCGCCCTTGAACAACCGCTTCATGTTGTTGTGCTTGCCGAACGCTCTGCGTTGTAGGTTTACCGCAGCTTTAGGAATTTTAAAGTAGCTTCGGTATACAGGGCAATACTGTTGTCATATTCTTTATTGGGTGATATATTATACGAGGTTGTTTTGAAAATTTCGAGACGTGGTTAGAAAAGATGTGCCAAAATTATGCCGGTTGCGGTATGGTTGCGGTTGTGGTGTTCGCGTCGGTATACCGATGCCGGTACGGGCGGTGGGCTTCGCCCTTGAACAACCGCTTCGCGATGCTACTCAGCTTCAGGAATTTAAAAACAGCCTGAGTATACTTCTTGTATTTTGCAAATTGTTTTAAAAAATTTTTGAGAAAATGAAACATAATGTATTGGCAATAGTGCTTGCCGGCGGCAGGGGAGCGCGGCTTGATCCTCTTACGCGGGATCGTGCTAAACCGGCGGTTCCTTTTGGCGGCGCGTATCGTATCGTGGA
Source organism: Planctomycetaceae bacterium (assembly GCA_031268995.1). Taxonomy (GTDB): domain Bacteria; phylum Planctomycetota; class Planctomycetia; order Pirellulales; family Thermoguttaceae; genus WRKP01. Next base: position 1,384 of record JAIRWK010000002.1, on the reverse strand, counting down.
TTTCACGCTTTCAAATTGCTACAACAGCGGATTACGCAAAATTCTGCTGTTGACACAATATAAAGCAATGAGTCTTGACAGACATATTTTGATTGGCTGGTCGCGTTATCTTTGTCGCGAGATGGGCGAATATGTTGATGTTGTTCCTCCGCAGCAATATATTGCTGAAAGTTGGTATCTTGGCACGGCGGATGCGGTTTATCAGAATTTATTTGCGGTTGAGGATGAGAAGCCGGAGCATGTAATCATTCTTGGCGGCGATCACATTTACAAAATGAACTACGACAAAATGCTCAAATTCCACATCGACAATAACGCCGCCGCAACCGTCGCCGCAATACCGATTTCATTGCCCGAAGCAAGCGGACGTTTTGGAGTAATGGAGGTCGATTCAAATAACAGAATATTGGGATTCGAGGAGAAACCCGAATTTCCCAAATCAATTCCTTACCAAAATGATCGCTGTTTGGGTTCAATGGGAATCTATATTTTCAACACAAAAACGCTTTGTTGTAAACTTTGCGAGGATGCTGTTGACTCTGAAAGCAAACACGATTTTGGCACGAATATAATTCCTTCGCTTATTGATTCGCATCCGGTTTTTGCTTTTCCGTTCATGGATGAAAACCGCAAGACGGAAGCGTATTGGCGTGATGTCGGCACGCTTGATTCTTTTTATGAGGCGAACATGGATTTGGTTTCTGTTGATCCTCATTTGAATATTTATGATGAGGCGTGGCCTATTTATACATTTCATCCAAATTTACCGCCGGCGAAATTTGTATTTGCTTCGGAGTTGCGGACAGGTCAAGCGTTGGACAGTATTGTTTGTCCGGGTTCGATAGTATCGGGCGGATTGGTTTCGCGGTCAATTTTGGGTTATCGTTGTCGGGTAAATAGTTTTTCGCATGTGGAGTCGTCGATACTTTTCGACAATGTACAAGTTGCTCGCGGGGCAAAAATTCAAAATGCAATTATTGACAAAGACGTAACCATACCCGAAAACGAGGCAATAGGTTACGATCATGACAGAGATCGCAATCGCGGTTTTACCGTTACGGAAAACGGAATTACGGTTGTGGCAAAACAAGTCGGTCCTAAACATTTCGTGTGATCCGGTGTTTTTTATTCTTTATACCGTAGCCGGTAGGGTGATAGACCATAGGTATTAAGTTAAGGGGTTAAGCTCTTTATTTTCAAGCAGTTATTTCAACAAAACGTCAGAGTATGGGTGGTTATTTGCAAGTTTATCGGAAAATATTAGGGCAAAATAGGGCAAATAGGGTGAATCCATAGCAAATCACGGACAAAGTTGGGGCAAATTTGTTGGTAACATGAATGAAAACGAATTTCGCAAACAAACAATAACTATTGGATTACAAAT
>JAIRWK010000436.1 GCA_031268995.1 Planctomycetaceae bacterium | reverse complement strand
GCGATTATCCTTAAAAGAATTTGCGTCGTCTGCTCGCTAGAATAAAACCACTTCTACCTAGCCCCTCCGAAACCACCAACTTTAGAGCATTATTAATGTTAATTTTGTTTCAGAGCGATACCTTACTCAACTCCACCAAAGATTTGACCGTGATCACCTCGTTTTGAGTAATGCTTCACCGAGTCCCTTGTGTCTCTTTTGTCCCTCGTGTCCCTTATATACTCAAGCTGTTTTAAAATTCCTGAAGTTGCGGCAAACCTGTAACGCAGAGTGCTAGGCAAACGCAACAACGTGAAGCGATTGTTCAAGGGCGAAGCCCATCGCCTTACTGGCTACGGTATATTTCTCAAAAAAAACATTGCTTTTGTAATCTTTTTTTTCGTTTTTTGGAAAAAGAGTGTAATTTTTCGGGGTACTGTATTGACAAATTTTCTCGATACGAGTATCATTCCCGCCTTGTCGTCTGCCGATATTAGTTTGGTCGGGCATTCGGCATCAGGAATGCGGAATATTTGGGAGAGATTTTGAACGCGGTTTTGTGTTTAAATTTTCTCTGAATTTCGTGTTTTACACCGTAGTTGGTATGGGCGAAGCCTAGCGTCTTTACTGGTTTCGGTATTTTAGTTTTGGTATCCGGCGTAAAGATACCGCAAATTACGTTTTTGCTTTAAAGAGAGGAGTTTCAAATGAAAACTTTAGAAAATCCCAAAACAGGGACTATCCTGCTGGCAGACTTGGAAGTAAGTTTGCAAAATGTTAAAATAGGCAGGGATGTTAAAATAGGCAGGGGGGGGGGGGTACGTAGACAAGATTGCCAATCTTGTAGCAAATTCTCTCAACAAAGGCGGCATTATTTTTCTGCCTTTACTCTTGTCGAGCTTCTTGTCGTAATAGCGATTATTGGTCTTTTGATTGCACTTCTTTTACCAGCAGTTCAAGCCGCACGCGAGGCTGCTCGAAGGATGGAGTGTTCAAATAAGATCAGGCAAATCGCCCTTGCTTGCCACAATCACCATGACGCTAAACAACAATTCCCGTTCGGAATACTCACAACTTCAGAAACAAACACTAATTCATGGAGTAGCACCGGTAGGCATGCTGTTTCGTGGGCAGTTTTTCTTTTGCCGTTTATGGAATTGCAGAGTGTGCAAGAGCAGATGGTTGCGGTATTCAGAAACAACAACTCGGCATTCACACTTGATGAACCTATTCCGACCGGCAATATTGATTGGTCGACGGGCACAACTGACAATCCTGACTCAGTTACTGCTACGATGCCATTAAACGCGAGTAAAATTGAGTTATCGCAATTCGTTTGCCCGTCGTGTCAAGCCGGAACAAAAACACCGAATTATTACAACAATGCCAAGAATAATTATGTCGGTATTATTGGTGCAGAGGATTTGAACACAAATTGGCAAAGTCGCGGTTACAATTTCAAATCCAACGGCGTTTTTTATCCGCACAGCAAAACCAATTTCGAAGCAATATCGGACGGCACAAGTAACACGTTGGTTTTTGCGGAATGTAGCGAAATAAGAAATCCAGCTAACCTTTCTCAAAGGATTTCACCAGCTCCGCCGTTAATTGGACCTGAAACTGCCAAATACTTGGGCGGCTGCCTAAAATCTGCTTACAACAATCCAACCAATTTCAAAATAAACGCACCGGCTCCGTCCAACAACGAATTTCACGTTTCAAGTCTTCACGCGGGCGGTGCTAATTTTGGAATCGGCGACGGTTCGGGAAGGTTCATTTCAGAGACAATTGATATGGTTCTTTACGGAAGTCTTGCGACTTGTGCGGGTGGTGAACCCGTAACTTTACCGTAATATACTGAAGCTACTTTAAATTCCTGAAGCTGAACACGCAAACGCAACAACGTTAAGCGGTTGTTCAAGGGCGAAGCCTATCGCCTTACCGGCTACGGTATACCAATCGTCAGTTTTTTTGTATTTTGATGTGCCGGTTTCGGTATATTGGGAGAAGTTTAACCAAGTAAATTTAATATTTTAATGTCAAATTTTGTTAAGAAAATCTTTTGTTCAATTTCGGTACTTGTGGTATTGATTTTGATTTTGGGTTGTGGCAATGCGGCTTCGGGGCGTGTTTCGGGGGTTGTTAAGTTGGATGGAAAACCGTTGCCGGATGCGGCGATAAATTTTTATCCATCCGAAACAGGAACGCCGGCAGTTGGAATGACGGATGCCAACGGACGATTTGAGCTTGCTGTATCGCACTCAATGAAGGGTGTTTTTGCGGGCAAGTACAAAGTTACCATTTCAACTGTACGCGCCGAGCAAGAAGTTTACGACGCAGGAAATACAAAAATCATACCGGCAGTTCCAGAGTACGTTGATGAAAAATTGACGAATCCGGATACGACCGATTTGTTCAAAGAAGTTAAATCGGGCAAGCAGGAAATAAATTTTGATTTGCAATCAAAACCTGCCCAAGAAAATTGATTGACACAAAGCCGCAATTTTGTTGAAAATTCAATTGCGGTCAATCAAAAACGTATAACTGAACACGTTTATACTCATCGCAGCTTCGGTATACACTCAAGCTGTTTTAAAATTCCCGAAGCTGAACACGCAAGCGTAACAACGTGAAGCGGTTGTTCAAGGGCGAAGCCTACCGCCCATACCGGCATCGGTATAAACGTGAACAGTTACAATTATCCGTTAAACCAAAAATTAGAAAAAAGGTGTAACAATGAAAACTATTAAAAATCTGTTTAAATCAGAAAAATCAAATCAAGCGTGTGTAAAGTCATTTTGGGCTTTTACGCTTGTGGAGCTTCTTGTTGTGATTGCGATTATCGGCGTATTGATTGCGCTTTTGTTACCCGCAGTCCAAGCCGCAAGAGCAGCAGCACGACGAATGCAATGCTCAAGTAACATGAGACAACTCGGTATCGCAATGCACAATCATCACGATGCCAAAAGTCATTTCCCGCCAGGCGTGTTGTTGCAAGGTCCAAGTAGTGCGTGGACGGGTTCGGGAGTTGATCGCGGTTCGCTTTCTTTTGCGGTATTTTTGTTACCGTATATTGAGCAGATGCCGTTGTATTCGAGTTTGGAAAATGTTTTGCGTCAATACGACGCAACCGCAGGACCAAGTTTGCGAGTTCAAGTTTTCTGCAATGGTCGTCTTGAATGGAATCAGCGAACAGGAACACTTATTGAACCGCGACCTGCTTATGCAACAATAGGAACTTTCATTTGTCCGGATTGCCCGCTAGGACGAACGAATCGGTTTTTTCGTGTAAATGAAGAAACTAAATTAGGGAAACTTAATTACGTTTCTATTATTGGGAGGTTTGATAACTTCGCCACTGGGTGGGGAACTTGGGAAAATTGGGATTATCTCGCAAGCGGTGCGTTTATGTTTCCAAATAGCAAAACCAACTTCAGTACAATTTCAGACGGAACAAGTAACACGTTCATGTTCGGTGAAGTTCACGGACGGCATAGTACAGATCGTGACTCGCGGGCAACTGTTTGGATCGGGGGAGGAAATGGTGTTGTTAGATACAATTCAAGCTCAAGTTCAACATCGGCAATGAATACAGAGTATGCGAACCATTTTCTCAAAAGTACACGTAATAGCAGTACTGGCGAATATAAATTAAATCGTCCTGCGTCCGTCGGATCAAATCGAGAGTCGCACATGAGTAGTTTACATGCCGGCGGTGCTAATTTTACCAAAGCTGACGATTCGGTCTCGTTTATCAACGAAACGATCAGTCCGGCAGTTTACGAAGCTGCGGGAACCGCGTGCGGTAAAGAAACTGTTACTTTGCCGTGATAAAATTTTAGTAGTAAGTTCCTTTAGTTGCGAAAGGACAAAAAGGACATTGAGGACGACATTTTAGCCGTCCTCAATTGTCCCTTGTGTCCCTTTCGTCCTTTATGTACCTAAAATCGTAATTACAGATTTCCAATTAACCAATAGAAAGAAAAATTAAACAAATGTTAAAATCAAATAGAATTTTATTTTTTGTCGTGGTATCATTTGCGGCGGCGTTTTGTGTTATCGGTTGTGATAAGAATGTCGGCACCGGCAAGGTTTCAGGCGTGCTTACGCTTGATGGTTCGCCGTTACCGGATGCTACAATCAACTTTGCCCCTGTTGACGGTCAAGGTTTAAACTCAATGGGTTCAAGTGACAGCAGCGGCAAATACGTTTTGTATTACGCAGACGGCAAAAGCGGAGCAATTCCAGGTAAATACAAAGTTACCGCCACAACCGCGCAACCAATGGAAAATATTCCAGAATCAGTACCAGAAAAATACCTAGATTTTTCAACAACCACACTAGAATTTGAAATCAAATCCGGCAATAACACTATAGACCTAAAACTAACATCAAACTAAATTGCCCAAAAAAAGATAATCGACAAAAAACAATCGACCGAAGTCTCCCAAAAAAATTCGACTTCGGTCGATGTACCCAAGCTGTTTTAAAATTCCTGAAGCTGCGGCAAACCTGCAACGCAGAGTGTTAGGCAAACGCAACAACGTGAAGCGGTTGTTCAAGGGCGAAGCCTATCGCCTTACTGGCTACGGTATAAATCTCTCGTAACCGTTCATACTTATTTTTTGTAATCGTTCAAAGAACAGATTTTTAAACGCGAAACACACGAAAGACCGCAAAAGGTCGCGAAAAATAGTTTCGTG
>JAIRWK010000418.1 GCA_031268995.1 Planctomycetaceae bacterium | reverse complement strand
CAGCACATCAATTTTTGAAAAATAATATATGATACGATAATACAATAAAAATTGGCGTTTTTTGATGCTTCAACTCCTTTGATTTATACTGTGAAATGCCATTTTGCAAAAGTTCAGTTCTAAAACTCATTTTAGCCCTGTAACGGCAATGTCCTCGCTGCCGCAATCGGAAGCGAGACGCTTCCGCTATAGGGTTTTATTCCGGCGCATTGTCAGTGTATTCTTCGTATTCCTCTTCAAAATCTTTCTCCTCAAAATTTTCCTCTTCGATTTTTTCTTTTGGCAATAATTCGTTCAGAACTTGTGAGACGTACAATTGATTTTTTATGCCTTTGTCTAGGACAAAAACGATTTTCGGCGTGTATCGGGCATCGATTCGTTTGGCGACTTTTGATTGGAGGAAACCGGCGGAGGATTGCAAACCGCGTAAACAAAGTTTTTGTTTTGATTCGTCGCCCATTATTGAGACGTGTACTTTGGCAATCTGCATGTCGCCCGAAACCTCTACTCGTAATACAGTAACTCCCCGCACTCGCGGGTCTTGTAACTCCGTCAATATAGACATACTGACAACTTGACGAATCGCCTCGCCAGCTTTAAGTGTTCTTCGACTCATGAAAAATGAGTGGTTAATGGTGAAATACCGAAACCAACAAAGGCAATAGGATTCGCCCTTGAGCAACCGCTTCACGTTGTCGCGCTTGCGTGTTCCGCTTTGGGAATTTCAAAGTAGCTTCAGTATAAGTTGTTGCACTTGCCTGACGCTCTGCGTTACAGGTTTACGGCAGTTTCGGAAATTTAAAATAGCTTGATTAAATTTTTTTGGGGGGAAAATGAAAAACCGATTTACCAAAATTATAACAGAATATAACAGAATAGACAGAAGGGACATTGAGAACGAAAAAGAACTACCCCGAAAAAAGATACCTTTTATCAAAAGTAAATTCCATTCACCCAATGCCCCTTACTAGTCTAGGAGAAATCTCAAAAATAATCCGCGAAAAATGCTGACACTTTGCCCCATTTTTGTGATATACCGTAGCCGGCAGGGCGAAGCCTATCGCCCTACCGGTTATGGTATATATTTTCGTTTGGTGTGACTCTAGCCGGTTGCTTTTGTGTTTTTGCAAATTGTTGTGTAAAGTCTTTCGAATTCGGCGTGATTTGCGAAGGAGATTACCAATTTGCCGTTTCCTTTTTCGCCTTTTTGCAATAATTTTACTTTTATTCCGCCAAGCCGTTTTCTGAAATCTTCTTCGAGTTGGATAATTTGTTCGCTTTGGATTTGGACGTTTCGTTTGTTTCCTTCTTGGTCAACAATTTTCCAACCCTCACCGCTTGCCCCGACATCAATACCGACATCATTGACCGAATCCAATAACTCACGCACAAATCTTTCCGTCTCCCGAACACTCCACGACTCGGACTTTATCCTGTTGGCAATTTCCACTTGCTCAAATTTTTCCAACGATAATAGCGCCCTCGCATGTCCCATCGTCAACTCGCCCTTGCGCACACCTTCTTGCAACTTTACATCCAAATCCAAAAGCCGCAATAAATTCGTAACCGTTGACCTGTCCAACTCCAGCCGCTTCGCCAACTCCTCATGTGTCCCACCGTAAACTTCCAAATACTTCGCAAACGCAATCGCCTTTTCAATCGCATTCAAATCCTTCCGCTGAACATTTTCCGTCAACGCAACCTCAACCATTGTCCTGTCGTCAGCATCCAGACAATGCACCGGCAACTCCAGCCAACCTAACTTCACCGCCGCACGATAACGTCGTTCACCGGCGATAATTTGGTATCGTTCTAGGTTGTCTGTCAATACGCGGCGGACAACCACAGGTTGTAACAACCCGTGCGTTTGAAGGCTGCCCGCCAATTGTTCCAATTCAGATTCGTCAAATTCTTGACGCGGTTGATAAGGATTCGGATCGATCAACGAAATGCTGATCGAGTTTGGATGTTGTGTTGCAAGATGTTGTTGCAACAACCAATCCGCGTCGGCATCTTGCGGATGTTCCGTGCTAATTTCATCCAGCAAGCTTTCATCCACGCCGCCAACCTTGCCCAATAATGCCTCCAACCCGCGCCCTAAACGTTTTTCCTTAGCCACGTTCCAATACCTCCATGCAAAGTTCAATATATGCCCTCGACCCGCGTGATTTCGGCGCATAATCAATAATCGATAACCCATGACTTGGGGCTTCGCTGATTGCGACATCACGCGGGATCACCGTTTTAAACACAATTTCGCCAAAAAAATTACGAACCTCACGATCAACCTCCCGCGTCAACTCCAACGAAATGTCATACATCGTAAGCACAATACCGCCAAATTTAAGTTTGTCCGGCTTCCGATTCATAATTTTTTTTATCACATCAATCATTCGCACAAGACCTTCCATTGCAAAAAATTCACATTGAATCGGCATAAATACCTCTGTCGAAGCAGCAAGCGCAATCTGCGTCAAATGACCAAGCGACGGCGGCGAATCAATCAACACATAATCATAAACGCTCATCTCTTCAATTAAATGTTGTCGAATTCGTCTTGATTTCAGTGTATCGTTTTGCGTCAATACCTCGATGTCGGCAAAATTTCTGCTTCCGGGCAATAGTTGCAATGTTGGCGTACCAGTTGCGGTCAAACTTTCCGAGAATGCAGTTTCAGCAACAAGCGGATGTGAGTTTATCGGTTGCGCGCCCAATCCGCTTGTCGCGTTACATTGCGGATCAAGATCGATCAACAACGTCTTCACGCCGGATTTGGCAATCCCATCAGCAATCGAAATAGCCGTTGTTGTTTTTCCGACACCGCCCTTTTGATTGGCAACACAAAATACACGAACCATAATAAGCGGATTGTCCAAATTTTTCCAAAACACGTCAATACCAATTTTGAATATTTTTCCCCAATATACTAAGGCTACTTTAAAATTCATGGAGCTGAACACGTAAGCGCAACAACGTGAAGCGGTTGTTCATGGGCGAAGCCTACCGCCCATACCGGCTTCGGTATAAAAATATCAGCACGCAGACGACGCGGATATTGAAGAATCTGCGTCGTCTGCGTGCTGATCACATTATTTGAAACTGGGCTTGTAGTTTTGCGGACAGTTGTTATCATTTGGCGTTTATCGTCGTGCGGCTTGTGAAAATAAAAATATTTACAGCTGGTCGCGTGTATTTTTACGCCGTAGCCGGCAGTACTTAACAAATTTAATTTCGGTGTCATTTCTTAAACTTGAATCCAAACGTTTTTTGGTTTTTGGCGTTGCTAATAAGAAGAGTGTTGCGTACCATATTGTTGAGATGCTTCTTGGCGAGGGTGCGGCGGTTGATTTAGTTGTCCAGAATGAGTTGATAGCGGACAAGGTTCGCGCGCTTTTCCCAAAACAATCCGTCTTTATCTGCAACGTAGAAAACGAAGAGTCAATAAAATCACTTTCCGTTTCGTTGCGTGAACATGTTGATGGCGGCGGTTTATCGAGTTATTCGGGGCTTGTTCATTCGGTGGCGTTTGCGGATTACAGCGACGGCATGAAACCGTTTCACGATACGCCCAAACGTGCTTTTATGCAGGCGTTGGACATATCGTGTTTTTCGCTTATTTCGATTTCGTGTCAACTTCGCGATTTGCTAACCAAAGATGCGTCTGTGGTAACAATATCAATCTCAACAACACGAATGGCAAGCGAAAATTATGGATTTATGGCACCGATCAAAGCCGCGCTTGATTCATCGTTAGCTTTTTTGGTCAAGTCATTCAGCGAATTTTCTGAAATAAGATTCAATGCTGTTGGACCAGGGTTGCTCAAAACGTCGTCGTCTGCGGGGATTCCGGGTTATGCGGACTCGTACATATTCGCCGAACAAGTGATACCTCGCAAACGCGCACTTGCAACCGAAGAAGCCGCCGCCACCGCCATATTTCTATTAAGCCCCCGCTCAAGCGGAATAAACGCACAAAAAATAATCGTCGATGCCGGCATGGAAATAAATTACTTTGACAAAAATATAGTCAAAAATCTCAATATACCGTAGCCGGTAAGGCGATAGGCTTCGCCCCTGAACAACCGCTTCACGTTGTTGCGCTTGCGTGTCCAGCTTCAGGAATTTTAAAACAGCTTGAGTATAACTAATTAAACGTAACAATATATACTCGTGCCATAATTTCGGCGATCCCAAAAACGAAAGTCTGTTCTCCAATAAATGAACGGGCAACGATCAACGAAATTTTTAAGTGCGGATAGTTCAAATATGACTGGTTCGGTTTTAATTGCAATGAGCGGCGGCGTGGATAGTTCTGCGGTAGCGGCAATTTTGCAAAGTCAAGGTTATATTTGTCGCGGCGCAACAATGAAACTTGTTGATGACGAATTGGTTTGTAGTGTTGGTGTTGGTTGTGGTCGGACGTGTTGTTCGTTTTCGGATATTGAGGATGCTCGGCGGGTTGCTTTTGGGCTTGGTATTCCGTTCAACATTTTTAATTTCGCGGATGACTTTCGCCAAAAAATAATTGAGCATTTTGTAAAATCGTATTGTGAAGGCGGCACGCCGAATCCGTGTATTGAATGCAATCGTTTTATGAAGTTCGACAAATTTTTTCGACGTGGCATAGAGCTTGGTTTTGATTTCATCGCAACCGGTCATTATGCACGGGTTGAACGCGATTTGACAACAGGACGATATTTGCTCAAAAAAGGTTTGGATGAGTCAAAAGATCAAAGTTATGTATTGTACATGATGACACAAGAACAACTTGCACACGTAATTTTTCCGCTCGGAAATCTTAATAAATCAACAGTTCGAAGCGTTGCCCAAAAACACAACTTGATCAACGCCGACAAAAACGAAAGCCAAGATATCTGTTTCGTGCCTGACGGCGATTACGTGTCGTTTATCGAACGTTATTTGGGCAAACGATCAGAAGTCGGCGATTTTGTTGACAAGAACGGCAAAAGACTTGGGCAACATCAAGGAATTATTCGTTACACAATCGGACAAAGAAAAGGTATCGGAATTGCACGCAAAACACCATACTACGTTTGCTCAAAAAATATCGCCGACAACACAATCGTTTTGGGCGATGAGGAAGATTTGTACACGGAATATGTTGAGGCGGCGGATGTAAATTTAATTTCTTGTGAGCGAATAAATAAACCGCTTCGCGTTACCGCCAAAGTCCGATACCGACAAACAGAACAAAACGGAATCGCCGAACAAATCAACGACAATAAAATCCGCATAAAATTCGACACCAAACAAAAAGCCGCAGCAATCGGTCAAGCTCTGGTTTTGTACGACCACGAAACAATAATCGGTGGTGGAACAATCACCGCAACATACTGAAAATATACCAAAGCCAATACGGCAAAAAAATTTTTTACAATAATTTAGAAAGGAAATTGAAAAATGTTGAACAATAATATGCAATCTCAAGGACGTTGGTTATTTCGTTGGCGGAGTTATTTGCCGTTGATGTTTTCGATTTTGTTTATTCCGGCGTTTTGGGATTTTCATCATCCATTCGATAGCCATAATATGGATTTAACTTGGGAAGGATTTTGTCTTTTTGTTGGGATGTTGGGTTTGGTGATTCGTTGTTTGGTGATTGGCTACGTTCCAAAAAATACATCAGGACGCAACACACACGAACAAATTGCCGACACACTAAACACAACCGGATTGTACTCTCTCGTCCGCAATCCACTCTATCTCGGCAATTTTTTTATGTGGTCGGCACCAATATTATTTTTACATCATTGGTGGCTTTATGCAGTGTATGTTTTGGCGTTTATTTTGTATTATGAACGTATAATTGTTACGGAAGAAAATTTTCTTGTCCAAAAATTCGGCGAAACGTATATAAATTGGGCAACAAAAACGCCGGTGATTTTCCCAAAAAAACTCAAATGGCAACAACCCACAATGCCTTTTTCATGGCGAACGGTGATTCGTCGTGAATATCATGGTTTTTATGGGCTTGTTGCGGTGATGACGGCAATGGAACATATTGGCGAGGTTGTGGTTCATCATGCGGTTGTTCTTGATCCTGTTTGGGTAGGTCTTTTTTGCATCAGCACAACCATTTACCTGTCCGTCCGCATTCTCGCAAAATTTACAAGCATCCTTCATGTCGAAGGAAGAATCTAAACATCACGCCTTGCCCAAATACTCAAATCAACATCATTCAACCGTTAACTCTTTTATACTCAAGCTGTTTTAAAATTCCTGAAGCTGCGGTAAACCTACAACGCAGAGCGTTATGCAAGCGCAACAACATGAAGCGGTTGTTCAGGGGCGAAGCCTATTGCTTTACCAGTTAC
>JAIRWK010000060.1 GCA_031268995.1 Planctomycetaceae bacterium | reverse complement strand
CGTTTTGTTCTGTTGATTGATAGCAATTGCAACCGCATTTATGTTGTTGGCAGGAATCAATCTGTCGAAGAATCTCAAGTATCATTTCAATTGTTACGGATTACGGTTTGTTCACTTCTAGGCAAGTTATATTTTTTTCCCGAAAAAACAAAAAACATTCATTACTTGCCCAATTAACAACAAACGGCATTCTACCCGATAATGAAATTTCCTACAAATAGGGGGGAATCGGTTATCTTCCATTTTGACAAGTTTTCGAATATCATCTGTTGTGAATTTGAGGAGATCGTCTTTGGATTTGACATCGTAGATTCCTTTTGATGTTTCAACTTTCTTTGGCGGAGTTATTTTGTCGGCACCAAGTATTGTCGGAAGAAGTACCAAGAAAATCAATACGGTAATTATACTCAAGCTGTTTTAAAATTCCCGAAGCTGATTACGGTAGCGCAACAACGTGAAGCGGTTGCTCAAGGGCGAAGCCTACCGCCCATACCGGCTTCGGTATATCGTTTCATTTTTGTTTTGTTTTTTACGGCGAAAACGAAAACGAACACGCCAAATAACAATCAAAACGACAATAACACTAACAACGAATACTATAAAAAATACCGGCGAGATTATTTGATTGTTTGAAAAATAATTCGCAAGCGGAAGCGAATAATTCTTATGTACCCAATCCGCAACAGATGAAGTAACGGGTTCAAAGATCACATTGAGCGGCAATGTTGCGTAGTTATACCAGATTGACCAAATCAGTAACAAAAAAAGTATGCTATTCAAATTTTGAAAAAATGTCCTCCGCAAAAGAAAAATCCGCTTCTCATTTTTAGGAACAAACAACGCCAACAATGTTGAAATAATTGACCAAGCCAAAACAAGCCAACAACAATCAGAAATCCAATCAGACCAATAACGAATATCAAAATACCAAAATTGTCGCGAAAGAGCATAAGGATACTCAGGAGGTAGAAATGCTGCTGTCAACATACCAACACCAACCAGTGCAACAAACCACATTATGAGCAGTTTGATAAAAAAGACACGGGATCGGAACGGCATCTTTTCGGTGGATTTTTGGGATCGAACTGTCATCTTTATTATTTCTTGTAATTAAATTTAGTCTGTGATAACAAAAGACAGTTTCACAAAATACCTTTTCAAAAAAGATAACTCATTAAAAAATAATCGGCAAATTTTATAAACTCAATTCCAGAGTCCAGACTGATGCTGACAAACGATAGTTTTACAAAAAATTCGGACTATACAAACGAAAGCAACTGTCCATTTTGTAATTATTCACTCGCTTGTTGTGATTGACTATTTATTCACTCAACCTCATTTCTACCCAATTTTCCAAACTAAACAACCTCAGCAGCAATGAATCTCACAAGAAAACCTCATTACCTCATTATTTTCATCACCACCTTTTAACGAGATAACGAGGTTGGTAAGTCTGTACTTTGGCAAATAAATATTCCAATGATATCTTACATTGCAATATAAAAACAGATGGTTACAAACGAAACTCTATTTTTATTTTTTCTACACAGTTGAAATATTTGTTTCATTCGCAATTAGATTTCAAAGCATCAATCTGCTTTCAGAAATTTATTGTCTATCAAAATTTTAGCTGACACTTCATTCTCGCTAAAAATTAGGTTGTGTGGTTACGTAAGTACACTGAACATCCATTCTAATATTCTGACATTTCAAAATTCGGTCATGTTCTGAATTTATTGTTACGTTCTGCCAAATCCACTGTTTTTTAGGGGGTACAATATCAAGAACAATAAATTTCGCACACTACCCAAAATTCCGATCACTGATGATTATACATACACCATCAACTTTTCATATTACTACCATGAAAACATGGGTTGACTCCAATTCTTACCGTTAACAAAGGTTTTTGGCAAAGCAATACCAATGATTGACCTGTCGCTTTGATTAAATGAAGGTACTGAAGAACAGTTCCTTGCACTTTTTTCTTCCACTCCAATCTCGACCGGATACGATATTGCCTCGGTGGTCTTACTATAAATGTCATTGACTTTAAACGAACTACCACAATAAAACCTATACGTCCAGTTGTACAAATGAGCATCCAACTCATTATAAGCGTATTTAGCACCTGTCGTCTCTCTAATGTACACGTATGGTGTTATCCATTTTTTAGTGTTTGCCCCTATTGTTCCCCAATCATAGGAACCGGACAATTGAATTGTCGTGGAAGTCGATGAACTAGTCGACCATGATGATTTGGTTCCAAGTGAAGTTGTAATATCTCCTCCTTTAATATTCAATTTCGTAGCGATTTCTGCCGCCTCCGTAGATACTTTCGACAACGAATACGAGTACGAAACACTAATCGAACCACCCGTAGATTCCTGCTCCAAACAATTCGCTTTCGCATACGCAGCACCATTGTAAACTTTTTCTTGCACTACACCTGTTGTTGATTCCTGCTGATAGAAATAATCAGAGTACCATGGATAATCAACGTAAAGTTGGTATTCACAAGCAACACCAGGAAAACACGGATAAGTTGCTGTATGTTTACCACTTGGATAGGCGGCTGTTTCATCGACTGCCGCTACATTTGCAAATGGATAAAATGACGAAAACATCGCAACAATACTCACTAAAATTCGTCGCATATATTAAACCTCCAATATAAATAATTTTTATTTTAAATTAGCTTTCTTATAAAGTAGCATAATTAAAATTGATGCACAAACAATTAAAACAAGACCCGATACAAATAGAATCAAGCGAACAACACTTATCGAGCCGTCTTCCAAAACACCACTAACTTGCTCTTTACCAGCGTATTTATCGACATCTATCACTTCCTCTGGAGGAATAACGGTAGGTCCGCGTTTTTTTTTACGTTCCTGCTCTTCTTGGATTATTTGGTTATATCTTTGGGTAATCGATTTTTCGTCTGGAAAATCTTTTTGTAATTTGTTGTATATCTCCTTTGCTTTTACATAATCTTTATATTTCCACCTGCAATAATCTGCAACCCACTCCTGGGTTCTATATGGCGGTTCAGCTGCTTGAAATTCTCCATTGGGGTGACGAGGAAAATTTCCCTTGATAACACTCACATCGTAGTCCTTAGTTAGTTTGGCAATAACACGCTCTTCCAGTTCCCTTGGCATCACATTGTTTTCCATGATACGCATAATTAGCCTCGCAACTTCAATATACCGGCTACCTCTGGCAATGTCCTTCTCGATCAAATCCAATAACTGCTCTACCATCTCTGGTTTTTCTGACTGTTTTGCGTATGTAGCCCGATTGAGCAAAATACCAACTGTCCTATTTTCGTGTCCGCTTTGATCTGTCTTATCAACAGGATAATTCTTCAAGAACGATTCACCGGCTGCTATTGATTTTTCGATTTCACCAATCGCCCTGTAGATGTCCGGAAGGGCTGAAGCTGCATTGTAACTACTTTGCGTATTTGGAAATCCTCGTATGATTTCTTCCAATTGATCAGCTATCCCAACCAGTGAATTCTTATCATTACTCATCATTGCCTTTTCCAGCTCTGGTTTAATTTTGTTCATCTCTTGTCCGGCGGGATCGGCTTCCTGAAGTAATCCGGCTATGACTGCAAATTCCTCTTTAGTGATAAAACCAGCTTCTTCCCACATGCTGGCATTATGGGCTACAAACCGAGCAGATGTTGTAGCTGGGTATTTTCTGCAAAACTCAACCATCAAACCATACGCGCTTTTGTAGTCCTTACTTTCTCCAGAAATGGAATCTACTATCTTTCTATTCAATTCCTCAAACTCACGCCTAGCCGGAGGTATACTATCCTCTTGAAACTCCCCACCTGATACGAACAAACACATCGCAACATTGACTGCGCAAACCCCAAAAAAGACCGCAAGATTGAGTTTTTTTAACTTTATGATCGCCTTTGTCATGTTCCCTTTCCCTTTATGAAAACCCAATTCGAACAAAGAGACGAAACCGATTCACAAATGGTCTCAAGTATCATTTCAATTGTTACGGACTATGGTTTATTCACTTTTGGGCAAGTTATATTTTTTTTCTGAAAAAACAAAAAACATCTATTACTTGCCCGACCAACAACAAACAGGGTTTTATCCGATAACGAAATTCTCTGCAAGTGGGGGGAATCGGTTATATTCCATTTTGACGAGTTTTTTTATGTCTTCTGTCGTGAAATTAGCGAGATCGTCTTTTGATTTGACATCGTAGATTCCTTTTGATGCCTCAACTTTTTTAGGCGGAGTTATTTTATCGGCACCAAGTATTGTCGGAAGAAGCAGCAAAAAAATCAATGCTGTAATTATCGTTTCACTTTTATTTTGTTTTTGACGGCGAAAACGAACACGCCAAATAACAATCAAAACAACAATAACACTAACAACGATCACTATAAAAAATACCGGTGAGATTACTTGATTGTTTGAAAAATAATTTGCAAGCGGAAGCGAATAATTTTTATGTACCCAGTCCGCAACAGGTGAAGTAACAGGTTCAAAGAGCACGTTGAGCGGCAATGTTGCGTAGTTATACCAGATTGACCAAATCAGTAACAAAAAAAGTATGCTATTCAAATTTTGAAAAAATGTCCGCCGCAAAAGAAAAATCCGCTTCTCATTTTTAGGAACAAACAACGCCAACAATGTTGAAATAATTGACCAAACCAAAACAAGCCAACAACAATCAGATATCCAATCAGACCAATAACGAATATCCGCATACCAAAATGTATACGAAAGAGCATACACATTTTCTGGAAACAAGAAAGCAGCTGTTAACAACACGCAACCTATAACAGAAACGGTGATTCCTGTTATAAGCCATCGATAACACCGTAGAAAATCATTTGTATTTGGTTTCTTAATTGATTGGACCGGTTCACTCATGTTTTTTTACGATTTATCTTTTGATTGTTTTCTAATCGACCAAAAGCAGTAGAACGATATCAACAGAAACAAAACGGAAAAACCCAACAAAGCTCTTACTCTAAATAAACGCGGTCTTCCTTTTAATAAATGTGCGTACTTTGCCTCTGTTTCCGTAACAATATTCTGGCCATCCCAAACATAGTTTGCATCATCTTTGTCCAGATACGAGACGGGCCAACCTTTAGGAATTGCTAATCCACGTAGAGTAAACGTAATCGCATCCAATTTTTCATTCAACGAAACTACATTGACTTTGACCGTTTCCCTTAACAGTAATTTTCCATCTTCATATTCCTCAAAAACAGAGTTCACAGGAAACCAAATTCCGCTCTCCTTATATTGCGATAGTTGAACATTCGTTTTATAATAAATCTTAGATGCCTCATCATTAAAGTCCATACGTATCGGTGCATAACCCATCGTCGGTGCGATCCACGTAGTAACAGAACGGTATTGCGATAACTTCCAAATTGTTTTTTTGCACGGAGTACCATCAAGGATATCATCATTAACCTCTTTATGCGTTGCATGAGGGTCCCCGCAGAATCGCAAAGAATCCGTACTACCTAATATATCCGTTACCTGCCTTTCAAAAAGGATTCCGCTTGCTGAAAAACCAAGAACACGAATGTCGATCGGCAGATGAAAAGATGCATCTTCATCAGTCGCCTCTTTAACGTTAACCACTATCATAGATGTCTCTGATGTTACTGTGTCCGTGTAAACACCATCACAAAAAAAATAGTAATAGTCCGACCACACCTCCTTTGTTGTAATGATTTCGGGAGATCCCGGAGAGCTATCAGGATTTTTTCTGGTTAAGTCTCGGCGTCGTTTGCCAGACTCAGCATAATACACATAACGTCCCCTTTCTGATTTATGATTTTCCTCTGGATCAAAAAATTCAGCCTCGTAATCCAATTCAACATGCCACGACTTAACCTTCAATCTATTCTCAACAGCCATCTGCTCAATCGCAACAGCCTCGTCTCTAATTTGTTGGACATCAGCATCAGACGCTACAAAGGACAATAAAACCAAAATTGCTTCTAATAACATGGAAAGGTCTCCAATAACTCCTTTTTTACATTATCGATGGATTCTCCATATGGAACACACCTACCGTCTAGTGCTTCCCAGCGACACGACCTTTTCGAATAACATAACATCCTACGTTTTTTACTTTCTTCGGTATGGTAGCCAGTTTTGGTCTCACCTTGAGGAGGGGACGCACCATTCCGCATCGCTTTAAATCGATTTTTCAGATGTCTTATATCAGTACCGCGCGGACATGACATCTTGTCCACCCTAGAACTACAGAATAACTCTGATGGATTATTGGGACAATACGAATTCGGGTCCGCCTTTTCTTGTGGACAATCACCAGCCCTGACAACCAACGCACACCATGTGGCGGTCAACGCAAACAACAACAGCACAATCTTTTTACTCATCTAATTACCCTTTAAATTTACTAATCATCAACAACCTGAATCGGAATGTAATACGTACGTTCCGTTTCACAGTCCGTCTTTAAAAAAACACCATACCTAACAAAAGGATCTGCTTCGTAGTTTTCGGGAGTAAAAACAATCACCACATCGTCTGATGTATAAGACTCGACCGAAAGCGACCTGTGCGAACAATAAACTCCTACAATTGATACAGGTTTTACAACGTTTCGGGAGATCAACGTGAAGCGTTGGGATGATACACCATCTTTTTTGAACAAATGTTTTTTAGGTTCTATCTCAAAGTACGGAACAACATATGCAACAATCGAAAGGGGGCAAAACCAAACATCATCTTCGTCACCTACCTTATACCGCAAACCAAAATCACTACCCTGCCGATATCGCAAACCTGAAGTATCCCAATTGAGAGCAACCTTTGCTCTCTCTCCCCCACGCAAATATTGGGGCTCAACCACAACGTCAGAACAACTACAAGATCTTTCAATTCCTACAATGCGGATAGGCTCTACTCCATTGTTGACCAGAAAGGTCTCTCCATACGACGTGCCCTGTGCTACTTTACCAAGCTGTATTTATCTCGCCTCAGGCTCAAGCAGACTTCTGTGCACGTTATCACGATACAAACCACCGGAAACCAATATCAAAATTAAACAAGCCGCAATTAAAATAGACAGCAAACCTACACACCATAAAGGCAACATCGAGATCGGGCAACAACACCTGATTTTAAAATTTGACATCTACTTACATATTATTGCAAAGCGAATTACGGTACTCCGCACTACGCTACCTCATTAATGATTACCACATTTTTTTACAACTAAGTCCAAATACCGTGAATATGACGAAATCATACTATTTTCGTGATTGTCTGGATTACGTAGCCTCCATATTCCAAAGTTCACGAAAGAGTCTGATTAGTCTGAATCAAAAAATCAACCGCCGCAAAAGCAACCTCATCACCCATCTTAAACGGCTTCTTGTCCCGTTCAAAACAGTAGCTACTCCGCAAATTACAATCCGTTGTCAGAATCAACTCCATATAACTCAACGGAAACATTTTGCGGGCTTCTAAATTCCCGCGAATAATTTCCGGCATTGAGTCGATCCAAGTTTGCGGTCGTGTTTGCTCGTTTTGTTCTGTTGATTGATCGCAATTACAACCGCATTCATGTTGTTGGCAGGAATCAATCTGTTGTGGGGTCTCAAGTATCATTTCAATTGTTACGGATTACGGTTTGTTCACTTCTAGGCAAGTTATATTTTTTTCCCGAAAAAACAAAAAACATTCTTTACTTGCCCAACTAACATCAAGCGGCGTTCTACCCGATAATGAAATTTCCTACAAGTAGGGGGGAATCGGTTATCTTCCATTTTGATAAGTTTTCTAATATCTTCTGTCGTGAAATTAGCGAGATCGTCTTTTGATTTGACATCGTAGATTCCGGTTGATGTTCCAACTTTCAGGGGCGGAGTTATTTTGTCGGCTCCAAGTATTGTCAGAAGAAGTAGCAAAAAAATCAATGCTGTAATTATCGTTTCACTTTTATTTTGTTTTTTGCGGCGAAAACGAACACGCCAAATAACAATCAAAACGACAATAACACTAACAACGAACACTATAAAAAACACCGGCGAGATTATTTGATTGTTTGAAAAATAATTCGCAAGCGGAAGCGAATAATTCTTATGTACCCAATCCGCAACAGATGAAGTAACAGGTTCAAAGATCACATTGAGCGGCAATGTCGCGTAGTTATACCAGATTGACCAAATCAGGAACAAAAAAAGTATGCTATCCAAGTTTTGGAAAAATGTCCGCATCAAAAGAAATATCCGCCTTTCATTTCTAGGAACAAACAACGCCAACAATGTTGAAATAATAGACCAAGCCAAAACAAGCCAGCAACAATCAGAAATCCAATCAGACCAATAACGAATATCCACGTACCAAAACGAATACGAAAAA
>JAIRWK010000410.1 GCA_031268995.1 Planctomycetaceae bacterium | reverse complement strand
AAAAATATTCGCGCTCATTCGCGTTTTATTTACGTGTTTCGCGTTTAAATTTTTTCCTTTTCGTGTTAAAAATTTCCTACGATTACTACGCAATTGGTGCCGACCATTCCGAAAGAATTGTTTAAGATGTAATTTATTTTGCCTACGTTTTGGGGTTTGCCGATTACCATATTTTTTATTTCACATTCGGGATCAAGCTCGTCGCAGTTTATCGTTGGATGAATAACCCCGTCTCCAAATGATGGTAAATTGCCGGCAAGCTCAAGCACGCCCGCCGCACCCATCGCATGACCAATAAAACTTTTCGTGTTGTTGATGTACGTTTTTTCCGAATCCTTGAATAAGGTCCTCAACGCATTTATCTCTTGAATATCGCCCATCGCAGTTGCGGTTGCGTGTGTGCTTACAATGTCAATTTGATCCGGTTTCAATCCGGCTCTTTTTATTGCCTTCTCCATGCACTCCAATTGACGCTCCGCATTCGGTAACACAAAATCAGTCGCATCACTGTTCATCGCATAACCCACAACCTCACCATAAATCTTCGCATTGCGCCGCCTCGCATCCGATAACCTCTCCAACATGTAAATACAACCACCCTCCGAAACAACTATCCCATTGCGATTCACATCAAACGGTCTCGATGCCTTCGCCGGATCACCATGCTCCGCCAGAGCATTCTGCGCCGCAAACGCCGCAAATATCCCAAACGCATGAATACTCTCCGAAACACCACCCGCTAACGCTAAATCAACCTCGCCCAACCGCAACATTTGAACGCCTTGAATTATCCCCGCATTGCCCGCCGCACACGCCGCGCCAATACAATAATGCGCACCCGTTATCCCCAAATTCAACGTTACCTCACCCGCCGGATTGTTCGCAACTGTTCGCGGATTGTGAAAATGAGACCACATTTTGCAATCATAATCATACTGCTTAATATTGTAAATCTCATTCTCTGTCTCAACATTCCCATGCTCTGTAATCCCAATAAAAACACCAACTTGCGACTTGTCCACCCGCTCCCAATCCACCCCGCTGTCAACCACCGCCTCGTTCGCACAATAAATAGCTATACTCCCCGCTCGCGTTCCGCGACGTATGTCCTTGCGATTTTGGTATTTTGTTGCGGGAAAATTACAAACTCCCGCAACCGTTTTGCCAAAATACCGCACCTCATACGGCAAAACCCCACTCACCCCACTAAGAAGCGCAGACCGAAACTCCGCCAAATTATTCCCATTCGGCGAAACAAGACCAACACCTGTTATCACAACTCGCTCAAATACGTCCACAACACCAATTCATAAAAAATTTTATGCCAAAGGGAATTTTTTAAAAATACTACTTGCCAAAAATTACCAAAAACAAATTATTTCAAATTCGGTCAATTTTCAATCAATAGAAATCGACCGAATTCAAATAAAATTATACCGTAGCCGGTAGGCTTCGCCCCTGAGCAACCGCTTCACGTTGTTGCGTTTGCCTAACGCTCTGCGTTGTAGGTTTACCGCAGTTTCGGGAATTTTAAAACAGCTTGAGTATAATTTTTAGAAATTCCCCAAAAAGAAACCAACACACGACAAAAAACCACCGCACCAACACTCTAACCCATCGCTCAGTTTTCGTCAATATACCATAGCCGGTAAGGCGGTAGGCTTCGCCCATACCGGAAAACCGCTATTAGTTCTTCCAAAACCACCCTTATACTGAAGCTACTTTAAAATTTCTGAAGCTGAACACGCGAGCGCAACAACGTGAAGCGGTTGTTCAAGGGCGAAGCCTATCGCCCTACCGGCTACGGTGTAACGTTGAGGAACTAATGGTAATTTTATTTTAGGGCAATGCCTTATGGGACAAAGCAACCGTTTTACCGTAGAACGCAACCCGACAAAATGAATCAATCCGACAAAATAAACTGGAGAAACTTTATCGATTGTGCCGATTATGTGCCTGTTTTGACCCAAAGTCTGTCGGTTCGGTTGTCGGGGAAATGGTTTTGTATGTTTCAAAATATCGCTTGTTGTCCCTAAACTTGACATTAGTTCATTTTCACATTTTAACTTGCCCAAATCAATGGTATTATGCTCAAGCTGTTTTAAAATTCCTGAAGCTGAACACGCAAACGTAGCATCGCGAAGCGGTTGTTCATGGGCGAAGCCTACCGCCCATACCGGCTTCGGTATAGCTGGTAAACGTTTACTGCGCGATTTTATTGTCCTGATTTTGCTCTCCAGCTTAGTTGGTTGCGAAATGTTGCCGATAGTGCGCAATAAACCTACCTTGCATAACCCTTACCCACAATTGACTAACGTCGCAGTTGTCCCGTTCTTTAATCAGTCCGGTAACCTAAAAGTAAATAGCCGCGACTTCGCCAAATATTACGCCAACGAATTGCAATCCGTGCCTTGCTTCAAAGTCATCTCAAACGAAACCGTCGAAAAAATGATGATCAAACACGAGTTGTATAAATTTGAGTCCGCCGACGATATTCGTTATCTTGGTCAACTGCTTGGTGTTGATGCAGTTGTGATTGGCAAAATTCATGATTTTAACGGTTATTATCCGCCGCGTCTTAAACTTGAAATTGAATGGTACGCCGTCAACCCGTACTTGCACCCAATTCCGCTCGGACACGGCAACGGTTGGGGTACCGAATACGAATCACAAATCCCCGATAAAATCACACTCCTCGCCGAACACGAACTCGCCGTCGCACAACTCAAAACCCAAACTCCAGACTTTGAACCAATTAAATCTCCCGCCGAACGACACAGAATTGAACAAGAACAACTGCAAAAAAATGATTACCGAGACCCCGAAATTGACCCAAACAACCCCAAAAATCAGAATAACCAACCCGAGCAACAAAACCTAATCCAATAC
Organism: Planctomycetaceae bacterium; assembly: GCA_031268995.1. Taxonomy (GTDB): domain Bacteria; phylum Planctomycetota; class Planctomycetia; order Pirellulales; family Thermoguttaceae; genus WRKP01. Next base: position 2,383 of record JAIRWK010000410.1, on the reverse strand, counting down.
CCTAACAACTATTTACAAAATCACCAACAACCGCACCAAGCACAACCCGCCGAAAAAAACGCAAAACGAAAAAATTCCATAATCCAAGCGGCAAACGATGATGTTGATGATTACGATGACAATTTGTTTGAAAGCCAATCTCCCCAAGAATTGGCGGCAGCTTACAAACAAGATCAATTCCTAAACAACGCAATCAAAGCAACCGGCATACCTTACATCCCACACGCAACCCCGTTAAACGCAGAAGATACAAAAAAAGAAGCCGTTAGAAAAATCCGCCCCAAAGAATTAAATTGGGAACACCCGTTAAGATACGGACCTTGGCAAAGTCAACAAAACGCACCAAATCAAGCAGCTTGGTCTCAACAAAATCAATATCAAATTTACCAAAATCAAATGTTGAATAACGGTCAATTTATCGGACATTATTCGGGTTATCCTATGCCGGAAGGACTTACACCTGAACAAATTGCACAATACGGCTGGCTGAATCAACCGGTTGTTTCTGTTGCTGCGTACCATAACACGATGCCCGGAATGCCCGTAGCAGGACAACCCGATACCGTTTACGGCGAACCGTCAAGATTCCCCAATTTGCCGGCAGATTGGCCCGATCCGCGAGGCTTGATCCCAGAACCGCCGCAACCGGAAAAACCAAAACGTACCCAAAAAAGCGATGCGCCTGTGCTTGCACACATCGCAATTTACAACGGAAATAGCAGCGAATTTATGCAAGCATTGAGCGATTATGATCTTTTGTTTCGAGATGATAAACGGCTTGAGGGCAAAGAATCGATATTGAACAACACGGCTGAGTTTATTTCGTTTTGTTGCCGGATGCATATTTGGGAAATGTTCTCCGCAAGAGGCGGCGCGGGGCCAGCAGAAAAAGTTATCCGCATAAGAAAACCATGGCAAGGCGGCGAAAGACCATACTAACGTATTGAACGTATTATATCGTAGCTGCCGACGGCATGGCTTCGTCCGAAGCCCGCACAGTAGAACTTTAGCGATTGTCCAAATTTTAACCGAGTAAAAAAATAAAAAACAACAAAAAATTCATTCACCCGCAAAACTGCTAAAACCCAAACTAGACTTGTTCCGATAAACCTAACATGATGTTGGTTGGCGAGCGAATTATACCGAATGCGGTATGATCAGAAAGTTTCGCATTCGTGTAAACACCATGTGTTGAAATGTTTACCGAGTTTAGGTTTGGGCAATTTGAAAGCATATAAAATTTTGCCCTAAGTCTCACCAACAACCAAAATCAAATCATGAATAATCAAAAACCAATTATTGCTAAACTTGCCTCAACACTTGAATCTAACAACACGTTGTCTGAATTTTTTGAATTAGTTGAAACAGCGGATATTTTGGCGACAGAAAAAGTAATTGGCGGACAAATTTGCAAAGGAGATAGTCCAATGGGGCAGGATGTAAATGTTTTAGCGTTGGTTAAGGGTGAAGAGCGTTACGTTTTTCTTTATAATGACACAAGCCGTTCGGAAACATTGCGCACACTCGGTCGCTATGCGTCAAATCCTGAGCTCAGCTTTACTTGGTACGATGCCGCCGTACTAAGCCAAAAAATCCGGCAAGAATCTCAACAATTGAAACGCGAACAACAATCAAACGATTTCTACAACCGATCAAGCTACGACAACATCTACTCAATAACCGCAGACGAAAACGATTAAAATCTCACGTTTTAAAACACCACGAAGGCGAAGAAGACGAAAAAGGATATTTAAAAACTTTCGCACAAAGTTTTTAAACATCCTTTTTCGCCTTCGTGGTGTTTACCATTTACGGGTCTAAACTTGATAACTGAGCTAATCATGTTATACTCTGCGTTTTCCGCGCCGAAGTCGGTACGGACGGCAGGTTTCTAAAATGAAGTTGAAGTTTGAGTCTAAATTAAAATTATGTTAAAGATTGTGTTACCGGATGGTTCTGTTCGTGAGTATTCGCGAAGTGTTACGCCTTATGATGCAGCGTTTGAGATAGGTGCGGGGTTGGCGAAGGCGGCGGTTGCGGCTGTGGTTGACGGGCAAATTGTTGGGGCGGATTTCAAATTGCCCGAAAATGGTTGCGTCAACTTGAAAATTATTACCCGAAAAAACCCCGAAGCGATTGATATTTTGCGTCATTCGACAGCGCACCTGATGGCACGCGCGGTGATGCGGCTTTACGGTAATACCGACGAAAATGTTCAACTCGCTTTCGGTCCCACTGTTGAAAACGGTTTCTATTACGATTTCTGGATGGAACATCATTTGACCGAAGATGATTTTCCGAAAATCGAAACCGAAATGAAAAATCTTATCAAACTCGACGAATCATTCGAACGACTCGAATATCCTCACAACGAAGCCGTCGA
>JAIRWK010000401.1 GCA_031268995.1 Planctomycetaceae bacterium | reverse complement strand
CATTAACCAAAAAACAAATTGAAAAACTTCTCAAACAAAACGTGTTGCAATTATCGTTGTTTGATGAAGAATTAAGCGAGGTTCTTCTCGATAACGGCAAACGATATATTAGACCTTTTCTCTAACCCTATCAATAGACCGAACACTATTCAAAAAACAGTTATTTTGTATTCACCTGTTTTGCCTAAACAACCTGATGTGAAGTTAGAGAAAAGGTCTATTTTGAAACGCAATCCGGTACGCGCCGATGAAATCAACAAGAACCGTCAATCGAAAATATTGAAGCTGAACAAAGTTATTTCGGAACGTAATCTTTATTTGGAAGAACATTCGCGCAAAATTATCGGCGGCGGTGAACTATTGCAACAACAAGTTACGATGGACGAATCTATAAAGTTGGAACCAATTGGAAACGGATGAGAAGTTGCAAACGATTCGTCTTGTTACGGATCAAGAGAAGTTACAGGAGATTTCAAAACTTGATGGTTGCTATTGTTTGACGACGAGTTTGAATGTTGACGAACTTGACAAAGAGTCCGTTCATGCACGATACAAGGACTTGGCAATGGTCGAAGAATGCGTTTCGGACTTGCAAGACCGGTCAATTGGACTTGCGACCTATCTATGTGCGAAAACAAGATCGAACGCGCGGACATGTGTTGGTCGTGATGTTATCGTATTTGTTAATACATAAAGTTGCGGGGCTGTTGGGGAACGTTGGACATAACGGTTGAGGAAGGGATTGCGTTCTTGGAAACGCTATGCACTGTTGAAGTTCAACGCGACGGCAACATCCCAATCCCAGAAATCCTCCCTGCAAAAATCAAATCAAAACCAAACACCAAAACAAAACTAAAAAATGTAGCCAATAAATCAAAAACAAAAAATTGACGTAAACACTAAAGTATCAATAACTTACAGTGGACACTCTGGTTTGATTGAAAAGGAAATTCCGTTAAAACATGTCAAGCGGAATTGCGCGACTTTGTACTACCTAAAATTTTAAGTCGTTTTGATGAAAGAAGCTGAAAAAAATTGACAGGATTTTTATCATTAGAATATCCTGTCAATTTGAGAAATCTGATTGGATTTTTCAAAAAATCATTTCAATATATTCTTTTTTTCCGTCAGCGGCTCGACAACAATATCGAACGTTTTTGTTTTGCCGTCGGCAGTGAAGGTTAAACCGGAGGTTGACTTGTTGGAGTATTTCGCGGCGATTTGCGGTTCAGTAACCGGTAGTCCGGTTTTTTCATTGATCCCTTTTTCGAGAATTGCGCCGGTGATGAAAACTTTGTAAGTTCCTTTCGGAATCCCATTTTTTTCCGATTCAAAACCAACGACATAAACTCCGTTCTCGTTGAGTTCGCCGCGTGCCATTTTGTTAGTTTCGGCGTTTTCAAAACAAACGATACCAACATTAAGCGGCGAGCCGTCGGGAAATGTCACTTTCCCCGATAATTGTTGGTTACCATTACCGCATCCGCAAAAACAGACACAAACAAGCAATAGCGCAATTGAGTCATAAATTTTCATATTGATTTATTCCTTTAATTATCTTGTGAATTTGATAAACTGTTTTGAATTATGATTTATCTGATTTTATGAATAGGGAACTTCTAAAAACCTCCCCAAAATATTCGTCAGCCCTTATTTTGCAACGATAAAATTTGTTGAAAATGAGGTTTTTAGAAGTTCCCTATAGTTATAATTTGTAAAATCATAGTGAATCATAAAATTCAGATAAATCAAAGTTCAGGCAATAGCAGTTGCTACTTGTACACTTGCTTACGTTTCGTCTTTTTGATATTTATTCATCAGAACGATACCGTTTTACCGTCATAACGAGAAATCAATCGCCGATACGTTTCATGTTGAATCGTTTGCGAAATGAATTGCACGGAGCCATCGGCAAGAGCGGTGTTAATACCGCCTGTGTGCGTACTCCATGCGCTGCGGACGGCGTTGTCGCCAGTTGTTGTTTTGGAATTGATTGTAAGCATATTTGTGTTTTGTCCGCCGTTATCTGCCGTAGTCAGACCGTGCGACGAGTGATGAACCCACATAAATGGATTTAATATCGTTGACGTAACTACCGGACGGTAAGCGTGCGATTCCAAAAACGCAAACGTATTACTTGTCCCGTCGGCAATGTCCCCGAAGTTGTAACCGCTTGCTCGATGGAAAAGACCATTGACACGACTGTTTCCGTTATCACGAATATTACGGTCAGGCAACAAACTGTTCCACCAGCTATTACCATCTGTTGGAGCCGCTTCATTGACAAGAATATTTGCGGAAGCTCCGCCGGAATAATCTTTCACGGCAAATTTTACCGAAGGATTATTGACAGTGAACGCACCGTCAGATGGCGCTGTTGGCGAACCAGTCGGATTCGATGCGGAAGGACAACGAAACACCGACGGTGCGGAAACAGAAGCGTCTGCGTTTACCGGATCGCCGTTTCCAGCGGTACCAGCTTGTACAGCAAGAGGAAGATATGCGCCTCGGTTAAAATCAATGAGCGTGTAAACTTGTGTCGCTTCCATCTGCGGCAAAAGGTAAACCGCCCAACTGAGCATATTCCAAGGGGCGCTAGTGTTATTGTCGACGCTGTGAACGTTGTTTTGCTGATCATTGACCGGCTTACCGGCTTTGACCAACTCGTTCCCCGGAATAAGACATCCGGGCGGCATGGACTTGTGAGTGTCGTGGTAAACATGCAGCGCAATCCCCATTTGTTTCAGGTTGTTGCTGCATTGCATTCTCCTTGCCGCTTCTCTTGCGGCTTGGACGGCAGGTAAAAGTAACGCAATCAAAATTCCGATGATTGCGATCACCACTAAAAGTTCGACCAGTGTAAAGCCGCCAAAATGGACAATACGTCGGGCAATGAAGGCAAAAAATGTATCGTTTTCTCCATTTTTTACACTGATGTAATTGGTGTATTTTACCCCCCCCCCCCGTGCGAGCTATTCTGATTTTGTAACATGCCCACATTTGGGCTGGAAAGTGAACCAGTTGTCGTTAAAACAAGGTTTGTCACGGTCTTAATCTCCTATGCTTTTAGGATATTTTGAAATTTGAAGACAAAATCACAATAATTTTATCATTCAGTAAATTACTTTATGTTGTTATTATGCACAGATAACTAGAACTCGTCAATACGAATTGTTGGAATTTTGGGGAAATTTCTTGAAAATATTCAGTTGCCCAACCTAATTCAAATAAATCTGCAATGAGTAACAGCATCGTTATCCGAACGGCTTTACCATTTCAGCCCTGATTTATCAACGGTCACATTTGTTGTAAATGAGGTCTCCTATAAGCAAAAGTATTAACACAAGTATTGGCAATATATATCGATTGCGTAGTATAGTCGGGGAAATTATTGTTTAGATATTTTGGTATTGCATTTTTTTTGTTCATTTTTTATTATTTCCGGTAT
>JAIRWK010000334.1 GCA_031268995.1 Planctomycetaceae bacterium | reverse complement strand
TTGCCGTCAGCTCGGTTCAAAACTTGATTCAACTTCTTACTGACAAGCGTCCGAGTCCGTAAATCTACTCGGCGAGTTGCTGACGATGTCGGACTAGCTTTAGCCAAGTGATTACCAATGCCCGCAACTTTATCGGGCAAAGTTTTATTAGAAATCGATTGACGGGTTTCATTAGACAACGAACCCGATTGAGCGTTAAGAAAACCGGAAAAAAACAATGTCTGCAATGCCAAAAACAAAAAAACACGCCTCATAATATCACCTCCAATCAAAAAAAGTCAAACGCAAAAAGAGAAACAAAAAGACAACAAAGCACAAAGCGAGCGGGTAGCTTAACATACCCAATATCGCCTGTCAAGTACCTACCGGAAATTTTTTTATTTTTGGTACAAAAAAATATCTTTGATACTATTTTATATGTTGTATAATGTTATAATATAAAATAACTTATTTTACTTGAACCGGAACGGTAATTTTTTTCTGTTTTTTGTGATTTGTTTGAATATTTAGTGAGATTAACCGTTTGGGGGTTGTATCGTTTAGTGTAACGGTAAGAGTTTTTTGGGAACCGGCTTCAATAGGTTCAGTGTCTATTTTTACTGTACAGACAGCCGGAATTGTTGTTGTATAAAGAATTTTTATTTGTTCTTTTCCTTCGTTGTATATTGTGAAGGATTTTTCTGTAATTTTTTCTTCGTTTGTAAAGATCAAATTTTTGGGTTCCACACGGCATGGTGCGTCGATTCGTGCATGAAGTCGTGTTTGAAAAATTTGTCCGTTCAGTGTTATTTTTATTGTTTTTGTGTATGAGCCGACAATTTCAGGGGCGGTGAATCGTAATTTACACTGTGTTTTACTTTTTGCGTGAACGGATTTCGGCAATTCAAGAACTTCGACACAGGCACATTCAATGTCAATTTTATCGACCCGCCAATTCTCGTTTGAGGCATTGGTAATTTCCAGTAAAAAATCGTGAACGCTTTTTGCTTCCACATATCCTAACTCACATCTTTCCGGACTCAACTTTGAAGTCAATTCGATGTCTGCGGACGGTTCAACTGTTTTACGATCATTTTGCCGTCCGCACTGAGCAACAATCATCAGCATACCGGAGCCGGTATAGGCGATAGGCTTCGCCATTGAACAACCGCATCGCGATACTACGCTTGCGTGTCCAGCTCCATGAATTTTAAAACAGCTTGAGTATATTAAAATCAGAATCAATAAGATAAAAATCCTTTTCATAATTAAGCTAAAAATCTAAAATTTGTGTTGGCGAATCATATATACTCACCGCACTATGAAATTCAGTTTTTATTTTTTTGACAGGATTTACAGGACAGCAGGATAGACAGGATTTTATTATATCCTGACGATACTGTAATCCTGTTATCCTGCCTTAAAAAAATGAATTTCATGGCAGCTACAGTATACTGAAGCTACTTTAAAATTCCTGAAGCTGAACACGCAAGCGCAACAACGTGAAGCGGTTGTTCAAAGGCGAAGCCTATCGCCTTACCGGCTACGGTATAACATCCGGTCAAAATATTTCTCATGGGTATTGCAAGTGTTCTATTCATTTTATATGATACGTCTGTTGTATACTCAAGCTGTTTTAAAATTCCAGAAGCTGAATACGCCAGCGTAGCATCGCGAAGCGGTTGTTCAGGGGCGAAGCCTACCGCCCATACCGGCTCCGGTATAGTTGAGTTTTCGGTTTTGTCGGTGAGTAGTGGGCTTAAATTTTACGGTATTTCAATATACGTATGACGAGTATGTTTTTTACGTTTATCAATAAGGCGGACGCGCGTTTATTTATTTTGCTTCTCGTGCTGGCAGTGCAGGCTTTTCTTTTACTACGTCTTGACTGGCATACATCTCCGAATCGCACGGAACTTGGTCATATTGCGGCTTCATTGCGGTTTTGCGAAACGGGTCAATTTGATTTGTTTCATGTTAATCCTCCATTGATGCGAATGATAGTGGGCATTGCGGTAACAAAATTGATTCATCCTCAAACTGATTGGTCGGACTATTCTGCTGATCCCCGCAAGCGTTCCGAATGGGCTACAGGTGTATCGTTTATTCGTGCAAATGATTTTATAACAGTTCGCCAATGTTTTTTTCTTGGTCGTGTGATTTGTATTCCGTTTATTCTACTTGGCGGGTACGTTGGTTACAAGTTTGCTTCTGAAGTTTTTGGCGGCAATTCCGGTATTATTTTTTTGATTCTTTGGACTTTTTCTCCATTTATTCTTGGCTGGGGTGCAACAATATGTCCTGATGTTGTGTCGGCTTCGTTTGGAATAATTGCCTTTTATGCGTTCCGTTGTTGGCTCAATAAATCAACATGGCTTTGGGCGATTTTGTCTGGTGTAGTACTTGGTCTTTTACCGCTTACCAAATTGACGTGGGTGGTTGCCTTCGTTATTTTTCCGGTTCTTTGGCTTATGATTTCACAAAAGAGTTTCAAAACTTTTGGGCAATTGTTAATTATTCTGGCACTTGGTATTTTCGTGCTTAATCTTGGTTATTTTTTTGATGGTTCTTTCAAGTGTCTTGGTGATTATACATTTTATAGTGTATTATTGACGAATGAAAATTCGGTCAATATATTTTCCGGTACGCGGCTTGGTTCGGTTCCTATCCCGTTGCCTGAGCAATTTGTTCTCGGCTTCGATACTCAACGTATTGACTTTGAGCAAGGCATACTTTCCTATTCTCTTGGTCAATATTCGCAACATGGTTGGTGGTATTATTATTTTATTGTTCTTGCTTCAAAGGAAACGCTTGGCACGTTGATTTTATTTGGTCTCGCTTTGGTTCTTTTCTTTTTTTTGCGATTTCGTGCGAATTGGCGGGATGAAATTATTTTACTTGTTCCATTCGTTACAATATTTGTGTTGGTGAGTTTACAAACTGGTTTTTCACTTCATTCACGTTATTTGATTCCGGCGTTGCCTTTTTTTTATATTTGGATTAGTCGAGTTGGTTTATACCGAAGCTGGCGTGGGCGGCAGGCTTCGCCCATGAACCACCGCTTCGTGATACCGCGCTCGCGTGTCCAGTTTCAGGAATTTCAAAACAGCTTGAGTATATTGTTGTGTTCGCGTTTTTTATTTCTCCGTGTTATTGTTTTGGCGATGCTTTTATTTAGTGTGATTTCTAGTCTTTCGGTTTATCCTTATTCGATGTCTTATTTTAATGAGGCGGTTGGCGGTTCGTCGCATGGGCATTGTTATCTTCTTGGCAGTAATGTGGATTGGGGGCAAGACCTTTATGAGTTACATGATTGGTTGGAAGCTCATCCTGAATCGCGTCCTCTTTATGTTGCTGTTTCAAATATTTACCCGCTTGAAACGCTCAATATTAGGAGTGTAGGAACACCGCCTAAATGGCGAACCGGTCAAAAGCCGGTTGGAACTTGGGAACAACAATTAAAAATCGGTCCCCAAGCCGGTTGGTATTTACTTGGTACGAATGATCTTTATAATTCTGGGCATGATTACGATTGGCTTCACGAATTGACTCCTGTTAAAAGAATCGGATATTCGATTTATATTTTTCATGTTACTGATGATGAAGCAAATCAACTTCGGCGAAAATATGATCTGCCGAATGACCTGCCTGTGTTGTATACTATAGCTACTTTAAAATTCCAGAAGCTGAACACGCAAGCGCAACAACGTGAAGCGGTTGTTCAGAGGCGAGGTCTATCGCCCTACCGGCTACGGTATAGTGTATGCCGTAGTGGGTGATTTGAGTTGTCGGTTTTTATGGTTTGAAAGGTGTGTTTTATTTTTTTGCGGAGAGCTTTATGCGACGTTTATTATTTATTGTTCTTTTGGCTGCTGTAATTATTTTTGTCGTACAAGTGGTTTATTTTGTTTTTTTTAGTGTTCGTGTTGTACATTACAGCGAAGGGCAACCGCTTCATTCAACATCAATCACAGCAAATATTCATAACATTTCAGCTTTGCATTATGACGGTTTCAACAGTATTTGGATCGGAACGGAAAAACGTGGTATTTATTGTTTTGATGCGGCAAAAAAGGAATCTCGTGCTATTTCCGTACCAGATGAGCTCAAAGAAGCATCTGTTCGTTCTATTGCAGTTGACAATCAGAATCGTCTCTGGGTTGGTACATCTTTTAGTGGGCTTTTTATCAAAAGCGGCGAGATTTGGAAACACTATGAATTTGGGACGAGAATTTTTACAATTCGGGTTGCTTCTAACGGCGATGTTTTTATCGCGACGGAGAATTATCTCACCGTTTATTCGCCGGAATTGGACGTGTGGAGAGATATTGACATTTACCCTGCTGATCAAAATCCGAATGATATTTGGCAAGTTGCGGATGTTACGTTTGATGTTAGCGGCAATATTTGGGTTGGGACAAGTTGTCATGGGATAGTTCGGTTAAACCGCAATGATTCCGGCAACTACACTTTTTCAAAATTGATTTCTGCGAAACGTCGTTTTGGTCATGGTTCTGCGTCAAATATTTCACCTGTTCCTCTTGATTGTTGTGGAGAAGGTTTGCCGTCGAATTTGATCAACACGATGCTGACCAGTTCTGATGGAACGATTTGGGCGGGAACCAAAGCGGGTTTGGCGTGGAGTAAGGACGGCGGCGAGACATGGCTTTTTATTCGCGGACGTGATTACGGAGACAAGATTCGCGGGTTGCTTGCGGGAACGCCTTATAACTGGAAAGAAATTTCGCGTGTCAGGTTTAGTGAATTATTGCCGGAAGATGATATTTCGTTGTTGTGTGAAGATGCAAATGGTATTCTTTGGATTGGTACGCGAACACTTGGTTGTATTGCGATAAAGCCCGATGCTTTTTATTGTGAAACGTTACCCAAATCTGATGCCCATGAAACAACAATAGCGTTCCTTGAGGAGATGGCAAAAAAATCAACACGATTTTATGGAACCAAATCAGATCGGGTTGTTTCGATGGTACCGTTGCCTGATGGGAAAATGATGCTTGCGTCTAGTTCGGACAATCTTGCAACGATGGACTCTCCTGATGTTTCGGCTGTAGCAAGAAATGTTTCGCGAATTGTACGACAAGAATCAGCTACGTTGTTTCCGAAAGAAAAGACGATTCTCAAAGCTAAAACGAGCCAAGATTACAATTATCCTCATGCTTGTTTTACAGGCGGTGATTATGTAACACAACAGAATTGGACAGAACGATATGGCAAGATATGCTCAAGCTGTTTTGAAATTCTTGAAGCTGGACACGCAAGCGTAGCATCGCGAAGCGGTTGTTCAGGGGCGAAGCCTACCGCCCATACCGGCTCCGGTATATATGCGTTGATTGGCGGCGGTTTGATGCCTCATGATAAGCTGATCTCATTTGATGAAACGCTTTGCAAGGTTCGTCCGTTTGTTGGTTTTGTGGGGGAGCAAACGCGACCGATTGAGCGTATAACGCTTATTCAATCTCATGCTCAAGCCCACTCTCATAATCACGAAGCTCATGCTCACAATCATGATGCTAATGGTCATAATCACGAACATAACGGCGTTGGCGAACATAATGGAGAACATGCGAAACATGAAGAGCATGAAAGTTTTCACGAACATCACGAATCAGTTTCCAAAAATTTGACGGCGTGGAGCAGCAACGGCAGTACCGTACCTAGAACGTATGACGGACAACATCTCTGGTGTGAAGTGAAATTGAGTAAATCCGGTCGTTATCGTTTGAGTTTATTTTTTGTTGATGCTGATATTATTGCGAACAAGAATCCGCGTGATTATTTTGTTCAAATTTTACCTGAGATACCGGCTTCATTGATACATGTTTCTAAGGGTGATTGGCGTGATATTGGGCGGCGTGCGGATGCGTGGGCGGTGGAACGTGAGCCGCTTGCAACTTCACGTGTAACGGATTTCGGCAACGGTGTATATCAACATTTTGAACTGGCAGGAGCTGGGACTTATTATGTTAAAATCGACAAAAATTATAGCCGCAAGGTTGATTTATGTGCGGTATTTATTGACTGTCTTGATGTGGAAACGCCGACGGCAATGCCGGAAAAAACAACCGAACAGACACCAGATATCATTCCATAAATTTCAATGCGTTCTTTATTTTTTTTCATTATGTTATTTGCGATTCTTTTTCCGCTTCAGGCGAACGAAACTTTTACGGCAAGAGATATACTTCTGAATCGCGGTATTGAGAAGATTGTTTTTGTCAAACGTTTCACGTACACGGCGAGTAATTATTATACGGAGTATGTCAACAGTGCATTTTTGCCGGGTGGGAATATTTGTGTTCTTGATTTGCGGAGTGGTGTTGTTAGCGAGCTTTGTTCTGATTTGAAAGGCGGTGTTTTTGAGAAGTGTGATTTAAATTTTAACGCGACCAAAATAGTTTTTGCGTGGAAGAAATCGCTCAATGAAGGTTATCGGCTTTACGAAGTCAATATTGACGGAAGCGGATTACGACAAGTATTGCCAGCTCCTTCTAATGAAGAACGTCTAATTCGATTGTACAAAAATTGGTATCATCATGGGACGGATGATTTGAGTCCTTGTTGGCTTCCTGATGGTGATATTTGTTTTGTGTCGTCTCGTTGTCAATATGGTATTACTTGCGATGCTCCTGATGTATTGACAACGACGGTGCTTTATCGTTGTTCGTCTGATGGTACGAATCTCAAAAAACTTTCCGGCAGTGCTGTTAGCGAATCATCACCGGTTTGTTTAGCGGATGGGCGGATTTTGTACACTCGTTGGGAATATGTTGATAAGGGGAGTGTTTCGGTCAAATGTCTTTGGTCAATGCGTCCTGACGGTACGGCAACATCGGAGGTTTTCGGTAACAATATTGCGTTGCCGCCGACTTTCATTTATGGGCGGGAGATTCCTGATTTAGCGGGTTGGTTTGTTTTTACAGGTGCGCCTCATTCGCCTCATACCGCAATGGGACCGATTTTTCGTGTTGATACTAATGGCGATATTCGTACAAAAACTCGAATGGAATCGATGACTCCACATACTCGAATTAGTGAAGAGGTTGGTTGGGAGTTTTTTGATACGCAGACAAACTCGTGGTATATCGACCGTGCGGGGCGTGGAGAATTGTTCAAGGAAGCGTTTCCGATTGACAAGGATTTATTTATTGTTGCGCATAAACCTAAAGGTACGGAAATAGTTGATCCCAAAGGGTACGGTCTTTATCTGTTGGATTCAAAAGGCGAGGTGTTACCGATTTATACGCAAGCTGTTTTAAAGTTCCCGAAGCTGATTACGGTAGCGCAACAACGTGAAACGGTTGCTCAAGGGCGAAGCCTACCGCCCATACCGGCTCCGGTATATCGTGATGCAAGTATTTCGTGTTGGAATCCTATACCGGTTTTGAAGCGGACGGTTCCGCCGGTTCTGCCAAGTCAAATCGAACCTGATTTGGAACAACGTAAAATTGCCCGCATGTTTGTTGCTGATGTTTATCATGGTCTTGACAATATTGCTCGCGGCACGGTGAAGTATCTGCGGATTTTGGAGCAGGTGCCGCGTTCTTGGAGTGCTAGGCGTTGGGATTTTGATGACGAATACGGGCAACAACACGCCGCGATCACAAAGGGGACGCATCTTGTGTTGAAGGTGTTGCATGGTGTGGTTCCGGTTGAGGAGGATGGTTCGGCGAGTTATTATGTGCCAGCGGAAGCTAATATTTTTGTGCAAGCGTTGGATGAAAATTATGCAGCGGTTCAAACTGAGCGGACATACATCTATTCGATGGCGGGTGAAACACGATCTTGTGTAGGTTGTCATGAACGGCGTAACGAAATCCAAAGTACTGCCCCCAAAAAACATCCTAAGGCTCTGTTGCGAGAGCCGAATTTTCCGCAACCGCAACTTGGTGATAATTCGCCAAGACGTGTCATTGATTATGTACAAGATGTTCAACCAATTTGGGACAGATACTGTATTAAATGTCATGGCGAAACGAACCCCCAAAAAAATCTTAGATTGGACGGAAATTTGACGCAGTTATTTAGTGTATCGTATGAGCAACTTGTTCCCGACCGTTACGAGTCTGAGAAATGGGTTGACCGTGATCTTGTCGGTACAACTATAGGCGAACATCATCCCAAAACAGGTAATGTCGAATATCTGCCGCCGAAAAGTTTAGGTTCTTATAGTAGTGTTCTTGTTGCGATGTTGTCGGACAATAAGATTGTGCTTGCCGAGCCGACGAAACAAAAACGTGTCGAAATTTGGAAAAAAAATCACGCGGATATTCGTTTAACACAAGAAGAACAAATACGTCTTATGACATGGATTGACACAAACTGCCAATACTATGGCAGCTATTATGGAAGACGGAATATAAAATATAAAGGACGACGTGATTTTCGCCCAAAGCCTATTTTCAGCGGCAGGACTTGGTAAACCGAAGCAAAAAGCGGGCGTTCCTGAGACAAGAACAGCCATATTTTTGCCCCAAGGCGGCTGTTCCGAACTCAAAAGTACGTAACAATAAGCAAAAAATACATACCAACGGACAAATGGTACGTACCCCGAAGTTGTAATCAATTACAAAATGCTTCGTAGCGATTCAAATATTGGCTGTAAGCGGTTATAATGCGTATTGATGTTGTTGATTATACTGAAGCTACTTTAAAATTCCTGAAGCTGAACACGCAAACGCAACAACGTGAAGCGGTTGTTCAGGGGCGAAGCCTATCACCCATATCGGTTTCGGTATATTTGTTTTGATATTTTTCGATGCCTGTTTTTTTGTACAAAGCTGTTGATGTTCATGGCGGTTCGTTTGCGGGGACGCTTTCGTCGAATTCGCCTTATGAAGCGCGTGCGGAATTACGAGAGCGCGGTTTGCGGATACTTTCAATTGCGGAACAGACAACATCGCGGACGAAAATTTCAATTTCCACAACGCCCGGACGTTATTCAAAACGTTTTGCCGGAGTGATGAATGAACTTGCAACATTGCTTAGTACAGGAATACCGCTGCTGGAAGCGATGCGAAGTGTTGCCCATCGTCAGCCGCGTCTGATTCATGTTACCATCATGCAATTGTGTGATCGCGTTTCAAGCGGTGCTTCGTTGACCGAAGCAATGCAAGAACAACCGGAGATGTTCGACTTGCTTTGTATCAGCATGACGGAGATCGGCGAAAATTCGGGAACGCTGGATGCAACACTTCGGCATTGGGCGGAATACAAAGAGAAGTCGTTACAATTTCGCGACAGAGTAGCAACCGCGTTGACCTATCCGATATTTGTTTTACTGACTGGAATTACTGTAACGATATTTTTGATGACTTTTGTTTTGCCGATGTTGCTTGAAAGTCTGATTGATTCGGGCAAACCGCTTCCATTGCCAACGAAAATCGCAAAATTGATGAGTGATTTATTTACACAATACGGTATTGAACTTGGGATCGGTTTTGTTCTCGTGATTTTTGTTTTTGTGTTATTGATTCGTACCGAGCGCGGCGGTTGGTTGTGGAATGTGTTCTTGCTCAAGTTGCCGATGTTTGGACTTTTGGCACGCAAGCAAGCGGTTTCAAGAATTGCGTTTTTAATTGCGACACTAACAAAGAGCGGAGTTCCATTTTTGCAGGCATTGGAATTGACCGCGAAATCATCGGAAAATCGTGTGATTCGCAAGGCGTTGTTTGATGCGGCGGATGCAGTGCGTTCAGGATGCGATATTGCGCCGGCAATGCAACAGACTGATGTGTTTCCAATGTCGGTTATTCAAATTTTTTCAGTTGGTCAAGAATCGGGACGGCTTGACGAAATGCTCGACCTTTTGGCAACAGACTATGATCGACAAGTTTCAAAAACAACCGAACGTCTTGCGGCAATTATTGAGCCGGTTTTAATTTTAGTGCTTGCCGTTTTCGTCGGGTTCATTTTATTTGCAACAATATTACCCATTTTGGAGGCAGGAAATGTACTGTAAATTCTTCAATTATAATTTAAAGCCGGACACGGAATCGCAACAACACGAAACGGTTGTTCAAGGACGAGACCTACCGCCCATACCGGCTACGGTATACTCAAGTTGTAAACGTGCTTTTACGTTACTTGAGATTATGGTTGTTGTCGTGATTATCGGACTTTTGGCAAGTCTTGTTACTGTACGGGCGCGGAGTTATCTTACAGTGAGCCGTCAAAACGCGGCAAAAGTAGAGATTTCAAAAATCGCCGACGCTCTTGAAGCATTTTATGCCATTCAAAATCGTTACCCGAATAACGAGGAAGGAATTGCAATCTTGTGTGAAAAAACACCAAAATTCCCAGACGGATTATTGAATAAAGTTCCCAAAGACCCGTGGGGACATGATTATATTTACAATTGTCCGGGTAGAACGTCCGCTTACGAAATTATATGTTACGCCGCCGATGGCAAAGAAGGCGGTGAAAACGAAAACACAGATATTATTTCAGGAGAATATTGACGATGATTATACTCAAGCTGTTTTGGAATTCCAGAAGCTGGACACGCAAGCGTAGCATCGCGAAGCGGTTGTTCAAGGGCGAAGCCTACCGCCCATACCGGCTTCGGTATAAACGTTGTGCTTTTACGTTGGTCGAGCTTGCGGTTGTGATGGCAATTATTGCAATTATTGTTTCGATGGTTGCGGTGAATTACCGTCAACCCGTCAATCGCGCACGGCTTGAAAACTTTTTTGAACAAATTGATCTTTTGGATCAACGTGTTCGACGTTGGACAAAAACAAATAATATTCCGGCACGAATCAATGTTGACCTTGATCGCGGAATTTTCACTGCCGAGCAAGAAAACGGCGGCAAATTTCCGTTGCCCAATGTTAAAACTCCCGACGGAATGAAACTCAAAGAACTCCGAATCATGGGCGAAAACCGATTCGGAAAAGATACAAAAATCCCATACACTTCTCAAGGAATCGCGCCTTGTTGGGCTTATAGTATTGTTCATTCGGGAAATTGTGAACAATATCGGCTTATCATCGGAACAACGGGACAATCATTGACAATGGTAAGTGAAGAAGAACTAAAACAATTGGAACGACTTTATGAAAATGAATAGACTGAATAGACGCGGATTGACATTGATCGAAGTTGTGGTGGCAATGTTACTTCTTGGAACGCTATTGGTTTCGTTGCTTGTTGTGTTTAGTCGGCACGCGGTCCAAATTGACAAGTCGCTGGAACGTTTGCACGTAATACAGAAAGCGGAATCACAGCTAGCGGAGTGGCATTTGCAATTCGGTTTCGCACCCGCCAATGAAGAAGGCGAATGGACGATTGACGGTAAAACTTATCGCTGGCGCACCGAACCAATAGAACAAATGATCGACCAACAAATGATGCTCGGCAAAATCTCGTTTGAAGTTTTTGAAACACGCTCAAAAATACCAATATTGTCAATTCAACTTGTGGTTCCGTCTTGGCAAAGTTTATAATCAGTGCGGATTCGTTTTGACTTATATACTGACATACTGAAGTTACTTTAAAATTCCTGAAGCTGAACACGCAATCGCAACAACGTGAAGCGGTTGTTCAGGGGCGAAGCCTACCGCCCATACCGGCTTCGGTATAAAATAAAATATTGCATGAACAAAAAAGGTGTTACTCTTATTGAGCTAATTGTTGCATTGGTACTTTCGGTGTTGCTTATAACAACGACGAGCGGTGTTATCAAGTCAATGACACAAAAGAAAAAAGTTTTTGCGGATTGTCCCGAGTTACAATCTTGGCGGCTAGAATTAGCGGCACGGTTGCGATATGATCTCTGCCGGTCGAAGGAGATGCGGATTGGTGCAAAGTCGCTGGAACTTATCGGCTTTTGCGGACATGACCGCATAACCGGCGAGCCGTCGCAAACTCCGGTTTATGTTTTATGGCAATTGAAAAAAGAATACGGCTATAATGTTTTAATCCGCACGGAAAAACCGCATGGCAACATGGATGAATTGGCAATAACACCTAAAAGCGAATTGACCGCAATCGACATAACAACGATTGCCATAGGAACCTTTACCGGACACGAACAAGACGAAAAAACCGAAATGTTTAAATTGAATGCAACAGAACAACATAACAACAATAACGAGTCAGATGATTGGGCAACAGTACCGAAAGTGCTGAAATTGATTATTTACGGCACAAAAAATGAGATACTGGTTAACGAATTGATCTTTCGATAATATACGCAAGCTGTTTTAAAATTCCCGAAGCTGATTACGGTAGCGCAACAACGTGAAGCGGTTGCTCAAGGGCGAAGCCTGCCGCCCATACCGGCTTCGGTATAACAATCAAATGAAAAAATATAAGCGTCAAAAGGGATTTGTTTTAATTCTGGTATTGGCAATGCTTGCAATCGCGGCGTTGCTTTCTGCCGGTATTGCGCGACGAAGTCTTGACCAATCAATAATCGTTGCCCAAAAACAAACCGAAATGCAACGGCATTGGGGAGAGATCAGTTGCCGCCAAGCGATTCTAAACCGTGCGGAGATTTTGTTGAGAACTGCTGAATTGCGAGAAGGGGTGGCAGCTACAACATTGCAGACAACGGTGAAACTAGGTGATCAGACTTTTTTGTTGATTTTATCAGACGAACAGGCAAAATTAAATCTTAACACCGTTTTCCGCAACGGCGACATGTTGGCGGTTCGTCAAGTGGTTTTCATGAATTCCGCCACATGGCAATTAAAATTGCGTCCGGATTCACACGCGAACAAAACCAATACCTATCCTCTGGCTTTTGCGTCGTGGGGACAAGTTTACGACTTTTCAACGTTCGCGAATAACCCGAACAAGAATTATTTACAGCTAACACAACTAGGCGGGCGAATTACGTGTTGGGGCAACGGATTATTGAACGTCAAGCGAGCGGATAATGAAACGTTGCGGACGATTTGTGAATTGGTTGTACCTCTGCAATCAGCCACAAAGTTGTTGGAGCTTTGCCAAGAAAATCCTACATGGGATTTGGAGCGATTATTGAAAGAGGTTGATGTTCCTGATCGCGAGCGTCGTGCTTTCCGAAAAATTTTAACGGATCGAAGCCGTTGTCATTCGCTTTGGACGATTACGAGTAATGAACATCGGTCTTGGGTACGGCTTGATATTCGTACTATGGAATCCGCAACAGGAAACGATATTGAAACATTTTATTGGTAGGAAATTTTCCAATGCACATTTTAAGATTGAACACAATTTTATTTTTAGCGGGTTCTTTATTCTGGTATCTTGCCGCCGGATTATTGCTGTACATTTTGGTTGCGCCGGTAAAAGTAACTTCCGGCAAAATCGAATCGGTTCGCCGTCCGGTTTTACAAAATGAAAAACAAAAAACCGAAATTCCCGCATTAGCAGAATTCGCAACAATATGGCATACGCCGTTACAACGCCCAATATTCGATCCGCCTCCACCGCCACCGCCCGTAGAAATCAAACCCGACCCGCCAAAATTAAAAGCAAAACTCATGGCAACCGCCATTGAACGAGGTGAACCAACGGCAATGTTCAAAATCCCCTCAGGAAAATTTGTTACTCTAAAATCAGGCGACTCATTTGAAAACGACCCGGGAATCGCACGCATCACCAAAATAGAAGGAAAACAAGTAACTCTAAAATTCGACGGCTTTGAAGAACAAATCACTATCAGCATAGGAAAATAATTTTTCTCACGATTGGCACTATTGATCATTTATGGTAGCATAGTGCGCGGTGGTTAGTTTTGGGTCATTCCGTCTAACAATTTAGGAATATAACATGAAAGTTAATAGTGGTTTAGTTCTGTTTATCTTAGCA
Organism: Planctomycetaceae bacterium; assembly: GCA_031268995.1. Lineage (GTDB taxonomy): Bacteria > Planctomycetota > Planctomycetia > Pirellulales > Thermoguttaceae > WRKP01. The sequence continues at coordinate 6,657 of JAIRWK010000334.1, read as the reverse complement.
GTGGCTCTTGGTATATTCATTCCCAATGCTTCAGCCTATTATAGTCCGTAAGTCGGAAAATTTATTTCCCGTGATCCGATTAAGTACAAAGCCAGAGATACAAATTTGTATCGGTATGTAGGAAATATACCGTAGCCGGTAGGGCGATAGGCTTCGCCCTTGAACAACCGCTTTACGTTGTTGAGTTTCCGTATGCGGTTTGGGGAATTTTAAAACGGCTTGAATTTATTATGTCATCAGATATTCATTGGATTATTGTTCCATCAGAGGAATGTGCGAAAGTTTTGCGGATTACCGACGGAGTTGCAGAGTCTTTTTCTGTTCGGTCAAATGAAGAGTTATCGCTTGCTCGATCACTTGTTGGAGTATTTCGGGAGCAAGAATATGAGTCGCAACCGATATTACTTGCCTTACGTTCTTGTGATGTACTTGCGATTTCGCTACCGGCGGATGCGTCAACGACGCGGCAGGCGATGATTTATGAGTTGGAAGAATATGTTCCGATTCCAGCGGAACAATTTACAGCGGATTTTTTGCAACACGAACAGTGTAGATGGGCAGGGTTAATTGAGCATCAGAAGTTTTTGCCGCTAATTGACGAACTGGCAACAAATCAGATTCTTATTCAACATATCGTTCCGCTTTCAATTCTTGTTGCGCAATATTTGATTTCACAATCGACCAATTCTGAAAGCGGCATCCGGTCTTTGATTTGGATATTTGACGAAGAAATTTTTGGCAATTGGATAGAAATTTTTCTTTTTACACCTGACGGATTACCGCTTTCGTGGCAACTTATCGATAAAACTCCAGAAGCGTTGCGTTGTGCTTTGATGGCGGAAACTCAAGTACGTGAAACGGATATTTGTATTTATTCAATTGGTTTATCTGACGAGTTGCGTTGTGTTTTGGAAACAATTCCGCGTATCAAGTTCTCAGGCAATATTAAAACAGAAACGGAGGACGTTATACAGCATTCTATTGTTTGCCAGAGTGTGGCAATTTTCACACGGAAACAAAAAACATGGTGGGATTTTAGCCGTGAGCATTTGTCAATGCGCGGTACCGACCGTATTCTTACAAAATCAATCCGCATGTTGCTCTGGGGAGCTGTTACATTTTTATTTGTGTTATGTTTGGTATTTTTTGTGCGTGGATATCAGTATAGGCGTTTTGAGACACAATTCTTGCGAGAACAAGAAAAAGTTTTTCGCGAGGCATTACCTGAACAAAAAATTCAGACTGGTTTTCGTAATCGTCTGGAAAGTGAATACAAAAAAATATCGGCACAACGTGAGAACTCCACAGACTTACCACAACGCGAATCGGCATTAATCCCATTATTAAAAGTATTGCAATCACTTCCGCCGAAGGTTCGTTATCGTTTTCCCGAAATACGCATAGAGCAGAATCATATTCGACTTGACGGTCAACTTCAAGTTCACGGCGATGCGGAAATAATTGCAACGGCATTAGAAAATGGTGGTTTTATTGTTGAACCACCAAGTACGCAACAGACCGGTTCGAGTGGTATTTCCGTTCGTATAACTGTCTTACGCCAAAACTTGGAGGAGAAACCATGAAGCTACCACAAATTTTAACGTTACCGGAGATTCGCTTACCGTTACTGATTTTAGTCGGTTTGGTGATTTTTATATTTTTTCTTTATGGCGAGTTTGGGCGTTTACGTCGTGCGGCATACGAAGCGGCTGGTAATAGTAAAGCGTGTCAGGAATTGTCGCGACGTATTATCGAACTGAAAAAAAAGCCGGAATTAATTTCCGGCAGCATGAGTTCAACATCGCAAATAGCTCAATCTGTTGAAGCTGCAATGGTTCAAGCGGATATTTCTTCAGACAAATTGGTGCGTATTGAACCTCGTTCTGCCAAGCGTTTTGAAAAGACACCTTTTTTGGAACAACCGTCGCATCTTGAACTTCGGGATTTAACGATGGAACAACTAATCCGCTTTCTCCATGCTCTTTCAATCCAAAACCATTTGGATACAACGGACTTACGACTTCATGTCCCCCGTTCTGTTGCTCCCGAGACCGGTCCCGAAATTTGGAATGCAGAATTGGTCTTGACAAATACCATCTATTCTCCTTAATATTCGCATTAGTGAATATTATGCCGTAGTCGGCATGGGGTGTCCGTACTGGTTGCGATACATTTGCCTGTTCGCGGATGCAGACATATTCATGACTTAATATAATATGCGTACTACGAAAATCGGCGACTCAAAAGCGTCAACACCTGCTTCAGTATAACTTTATCAAATTCATGCACAATACCATCTCGTTTATTTTGATTATTTTAGTGGTATCGGGTTGCGTTACCGGTAGTAATGTTGTACCTAAATATGAAACGGTAACATCCAACCCGCGTCGTGATGTTGAAGCGGCTACAAAACAAAATAAACTTGGTTTGGAGGCATTGTCTAAAGGAAAAGTCGAGAAGGCAGAAGGTTATTTTAAGGAAGCTCTGGTTAAAGATGTTGATTTTGGTCCCGCCCATAACAATCTTGGTCGGCTTTATTTTGATCAAGGCAAAAATTATCTTGCGGCTTGGGAATTTGAATATGCGATCAAAGTTATGCCTCGCCGTTTTGAACCCTATAATAATCTTGGTTTGGTTATGGAGCGGGTCGGCAAGTTAGAGCAGGCAATTGATGCTTATGAAAATGCGAATATTTTACATCCTAATCGTCCTGAAGTGGTTGGAAACTTGTTACGAGCACACTGGTGTTTTGATAAATCAAGTATGCGTACTCGTGAATTATTGGAACAACTTGTGTTTATTGATTCTCGTCCTGACTGGGTATCATGGTCGAAGGAACAAATTGCTATAGGAAAAATATCAAATGAAACAACTACAATACCATATAACTCACCCCCCAATACGACCATCAATCCCACAAGCAACAAAATCCCCCTTCCTATTCCCATTTTGCCCCCACATATTCCATCGTCTCCGCAATAAAGATATACCGTAGCAGATGTGGGCAATAAGTTTTCACCCATACTGGATTTGGTACATTATACCGTAGCCGGTAGGGCGATAGGCTTCGCCCTTGAACAACCGCTTCACGTTGTTGCGCTTGCGTGTTCAGCTCCATGAATTTTAAAGTAGCTTTAGCATACTGTGTTGGCAATCCATTTTCACCATTTACAATTTATCAGGTTAAAAATGTTTCTATTATACTCAAGTTGTTTTAAAATTCCAGAAGCTGAACACGGAAGCGTAACATCGCGAAGCGATTGTTCATGGGCGAAGCCTACCGCCCATGCCGGCTCCGGTATACGTTTTATTATTTGTGTCTTATCGGTATTTACCGTCAATTATGTCTGCGCTCAATACCCACAATCGTACCATCCTCAGTATTCAAATCAGGGATATTTACCTCAACAACGTCAACTCTACAATTCGGCTAATGACAGTTCTCAACGTGTTTTTCTAACCGGACAAAACAATACCGCCCAATATCCTCCTGCCAATCAGCCTCCTACTCGATTTGTTCCCAATGATTCCAAAATTTATTTTGCCGCGAACCAGCCGGTTCAACAAAATAACCCGCAATCTACTGTTGCACCTACTCCATCTCCTCCTGTTCCACATGGTGGTATTCCCAATCAAATCAAGAATCCTGTTGTTGCTCCGCGTGCTAATACTGATGAGGAACTTGTTCAGTTAAATTTTCCCAATGAAATTGATTTGGAAATTTTGGTTGAATACGTTTCGCAACGCTTGCAGTTGAAAATTTTTTTCGATGAATCAATATCGAATAAGAAAATTCGTATCCGTACAACAGGCGATATTCCGGTTAATTCATTAATGCAGGTATTACAAAGTGCGTTGAAGATGAAGGACTTGACCATAGTCGATGCGGATGCACAAGGTTGGAAACGAATCATTCCTACCGCTCAGCTTGGCGCGTTAGCACCTCGTGGTAATGCGCAACAAATATTGCATGAACATGGCGGAGCAACACCGGTTCTGCATGTATTTCCGCTTGAATATGCGGATCCGACAAATGTTCAACAATTGATTCAACCTTTTCTGACTCCGCAGGGAAGTTTATGTACACCGGTTAAGGAATCGAAGGTGTTGATAGTTTCCGATTACGCAGCCAATGTTATGAAAGTTGCCGAGCTAATAAAGACACTCGATATTCCCAAGCCAACTATTAAAACGGAATTTATTGAAATCAAAAATATTGATGCAACGTTTCTCAGTCGGCAAATTACAACGATTCTGCAAGCGAGAAGTCAGGCAGATGGGACAACTGCCAAAATCAATATCAACTCCGATCCGCGAACCAATAAATTAATTTTAACCGGACTTGCGGAGGATATCGTTTCAACAAAACAACTGATCGAAAGTCTTGATATTCCATCAAACCTTACAACTGAACTTTATACATTTCAATATGTTGACGCCCGTGATATTGATACATTGATTAAGAGCATGCTTGATCCGCTTCAGGAAAAAATTGCTTATCGTTCTGTTGTGAACCGTAACGACAATTCTTTAGTTGTTTCGACGACTAAAGAGATTCATCGACAAATTACTGAATTGGCTAAGCGTATGAATATCCCCGCAACGCAAAAACAAAGCCCGATTCAATTCTATAAATTGAACAATACGACAGTTGATGAAGTAATGACGACGTTAGTTGCGTTACGGCAAGGAACAGGTTTTAGTCCTCCGGTGCGGGACCGCGATGTGTTACGAAAAACTTTACCAGGTTCGCAGGAATCGTTTAATCATATCAGCGGAGCTATGACGTTTCCCTTGAAGCCTGAAACGCCGTTGCCACAACTAACACCCGATGTTTCGTCAGAGGGAACCACGCCGCTAACCAATACACCAACAACTCCAACACCAACATTGGAAACTAAAACGAATTATCCGTTACGAGAAGTTATGCCTGTAAGTATGTTGAGCGCATTGCTTGATACCGATGTTCGTATTACTGCCGACACCAAAACAAACACAATTATCGTAGTTGCGGAACCGCAGATACAAGAGCATTATTCAACGTTAATTAAATTTCTTGACCGACGCAGTCCGCAAGTATTGATCGAGGCAAAAATAGTAACTCTTGATACGAGCAATGATTTCATGCTCGGTGTTGAGATTAGTAGCGGCGACCGAAAGGGCGGTAAGCGTCTGTTTGGATTCAGTTCATTTGGTTTAAGTACACCAGACCCGATAAGCGGAGCATTGGCACTTTTACCGGGTCTTGGCTTTAATGGGACGTTGATTGATCCCGATACAGCCGATGTAATTATTCGCGCGTTGTCTAGTAATTCACACGCCAAGGTCATTGCTTCGCCGCGTCTTTTGATTAACGACAATGAAGAGGGACGGCTTCAAAGTGTTCAAAGCATTCCTTACACAAGCGTCAATTCCTCGCAGGTTGTTCAATCAACGAGTCTTGGCGGTAATCAGGACGCAGGGACAACAATTGTTGTAACACCTCATATTGGAGACAGCGAGCAACTTCAACTGGAGTTTGCGGTGGAATTTAGTAATTTCGGTTCTACGGCGACCAACGCGAATCTTCCACCGCCGCGACATATCGATCAAGTTTCAAGTGTAGTAACAATTCCAGACGGTTACACGGTAATTGTTGGCGGACTTAATCGTCATGAGATAGAAGCGGGACGGACAGGATTGCCGTTTCTGGACAAAATTCCAATATTAAAGCATATTGCTTCAACTGAAAATGATAATAAAAAAACTACATCGCTTTTCGTCTTTTTGAAGCCCATTATTTTACGCGATGATAAATTCAAGGACTTAAAATATTTGTCCGAACAAGATGCCCGCTCCGCACAAATACGAACAACACTACCACGAAGCCAACCGCTAGTTATGGAATAAAAATTTGACTTCCTCTTGATATGTATTGCATGCGATTCAGATTTCTGGTAGAACGCTGTTGGTTCATATCTTGGAGATGTGTGATCTCAGTATTTACTTGCATTTCGAACGAACACTTCAAACCAATGAGGTCACTTATGTCAAAGGACAAACGGAATCGGCAACGTAATATTAGGAAACAGCAACTCAACAATACAATACAGCAACAAATACCACGAAAAAAGTCTGTTTTGTCAGTACAAACCCTTCTTTTGGTATTTCCCTGTTTTTTACTGGCGTTGTTTTCGGCACATGTTATTGCCAATGCATTGCTGACAACAAAATATGTTCCAGTGAGTCAGACTTCGGTAGTCCCTTCAATTACTCCGGTCGAACATGACAACAATGGTAATATCACATCAGTGCCTTCGTCGAAAACAGGTACGCCCTAGACAACGGTCTATGACGCATGGAATCGTCCGGTTAAAGTTTGTGATGAAAATGGAAATGTTATTGTCCAGTACGAGTACAACGGTTTGGGGCAACGTATCGCTACAATTACTAATGGAACACAGACAGAGCATCTCTATAACGAAGATTGGCAGGAATTGGAATCGCGTACTGGTACCGAAATTACAACATATGCCTGGGGACAACGCCGTCCCGATGACCTAGGTAGTGTTGACGCTAATTTTTAGATAGACGGCGATGTTTGCGATTGCGATAAAAGCGTTATAGGTATCATCAAGTTTGTCGTATCGGGTGAACACTCGGCGGAACTCCTTGATT
>JAIRWK010000305.1 GCA_031268995.1 Planctomycetaceae bacterium | reverse complement strand
TGGACGTGGTAACGCTTTCGTGGCACGGGCAAAGTATCGAGTGGTTGAAAAACCCCGGCAAAGACGGCGTTTTATGGGAAACTTTTCTTGTCGAAAAGAACGGCAACTACGAATGCGGCGATATTCACGATGTGAACGGCGACGGTATTGCGAAAGAGATTGTCCCGCACACCCAAACAACGCATTGGTTTGCCCTCGAAAAGAAAGCGGACGGAATGCAAGGACTTGTCAAACATACGGTGAGTTCCGAAAAATTTGATTATGGAATCGGTGTTGGCGATGTCAACGGCGACGGCAGACCGGATTTTCTGCGTCCGTCGGCGTGGTTTGAAGCGCCGGAAAAACCGGACGGCGAATGGAAACGTCATGCGTGGTCGTTGGGTTCGCCGAACGGGAAAACCGAACACACGCCGCAAATACTGGTGTACGATGTCAACGGCGACGGGCGAAACGACGTGATTACGAGTTCCGCTCATCGTTACGGTATATTCTGGTATGAACAACTTGAAGGAACAGATCAATGGAAACAACACGTCATTGATCAATCTTGGACGCAAGCGCATTCGTTGGTATTAGTTGATCTTGACGGCGACGGTCAACCGGAGTTGGTGACGGGCAAGCGTTTCCGCGCCCACAACGGCAGCGACCCCGAAGCAAACGCCCCGTCCTGCGTCTATTGGTACAAGTTCCAACGCCAACCGGACAAAACCGTAACTTGGAAACGTAACACGATTACGGAAAACGAAGGTGTTGGAGCGGGCATGGCGATTTACCCAATTGACATCGACAACGACGGCGACATCGACCTCATCACAACCGGAAAATACGGCGGTCCCGTGATCTTCGAGAACTTGACCAAAACAAAAACAGCAACGCCTTAGAGCATCTCTTGAACAAGCACGCCGGAGGAAATAAAATAAATGAAGAATAGTTAAGGAGAATTTATGAAAACATGGTTTATTACAGGAGCAAATGGCGGATTGGCATATCCAATGATTGAGATATTGCTTGCGAGGGGGGATCGTGTTGCCGCGACAGTGCGCAAATCACAATCACTCGATGAATTACAGGAAAAATATGGTTTAAATTTATGGCGGACAACGCTTGATTTAACAGATTCACACTCTATTAAGCAGGCAGTGAGCAAAGCGATAAAAGATTTCGGAACCATTGATATATTGGTAAACAATGCCGGATATGGATTATTTGGGGCAGTGGAAGAAGTGAGTGATGAACAAATCGAACATCTGTTTCAAACAAATTTTTTTGGCTCGCTGCGGGTTGCACGTGCCTTTATGCCGTACTTCAGATCACAGGGTAAAGGATATATTGTTCAAATTTCCAGTATGGTAGGACATCTCTCCAATCCGGGTCAGGGATTATACAGTGCTTCCAAATGGGCGGTTGAGGGAGTTTTTGAAACATTGGCAAAAGAAGCAGCTCCATTTAATATAAAACTCACACTGGTGGAACCCGGCGGAATTCATACCGGATTTTTTGCCAATAATGGTGTGTTCGGACAGGAATTGGATGCATACAACGATCATCCTGCCAGAGATTTTAAAAAACTTTATCACAACATCCATGACAAAAAAGATCCGAATATAATCCTTGGCGGCGATCCAGAGAAAATGGCAAAAGCAATTATTCAATGTGTTGATGGGGAAAATGTCCCATTAAGGCTGGTATTGGGCAGTGATGCTTATGAGGAAATAAAAGCAGCTTTAACGGCAAGGCTGACAGAATTGGACACAAAAAAAGAATTGGCTTATTCTACCGATATTAAATGTCAGGTAATGGAGTGTGTCGTAAAGTAATAATAGCTATTCAGTCGTTTGTAACAAAAATGATTTTGTTTATTCACGATCATGTCCCGTCGTAGGGGCGAAAAATGTTTCGCCCCTGAACAACCGCTTCACGTTGTTGCGCTTGCGTGTCCAGATTCAGGAATTTTAAAACAGCTTGAGTATATTAAGGACAAACTTGAATTTACGGAGATTCCGTACCGTTTTGATTTTGCTGCGAACGCGGATTATGAAAATTTTACAGGAGTTTTACGAACAAAGAGTCGGATGATTTTTTGTACACTAAAGATTTAGGATTGATTCGAGTTATTAATTCGTTGATCGAGCAGGATAGGCTGTACATGAAAAAAGAAAATGTTGACGGAAAAACGATCACGATAGTGGGTGTTTAGAAAAATTATAACGTAACCTTGACATATAAATTCTTATGAAAAATAAATCCATACTGGAAATATCCATTTTCCAAGTAATGATACGTTATGTTTGTGGTTTGTTGCTATTTATTTATAACAAAGGTGTGATTGCTTCTGGTATTTTTTGGATTATTGTTTGTGTTTTGTCAAATCTTATTATTAACTCTTATGAATTTTCTTGCGTGTTGGGTTTACAACATAGAGTAACGAGGTCCCTTTTCTTTACAGGTGTTGCTGATTTTGAATTTTGCTTTTATGAGGCTGTTATTTGTTTTAGTGTCGTGTTGTATGTTATTTTGTGTATAAATCACAGTGAAGAAGAGGTGAAAAAACATTTTTTTCAAGGTGCTTGGTACTATGCAATAATTATGGTTCTGATTTTCTTTTTCATACCTGCTGTATGACCTCCCCCCTAGACAATGAATCTTTTTATTTATAGAATCTCTTTACACTCAAGCTGTTTTAAAGTTCCCGAAGCTGGATACGCAAGCGCAACAACGTGAAGCGGTTGTTCAAGGGCGAAGCCTACCTCCCATACCAGCTACGGTATACACTAATGTTGTTTTGGTGTAATGTGGTTCGTGTTGTGTTTTGAGCTTTTTGCTCTCGCGGCATGTTTCAAAATTTTTTCTGCGGGAATGAATGAGTTGTGTTTGTGTGTGGTGTGCTGTTTTTGATGTCAACGTTTTGAGGTTGTTCATTCTTTGCTTTTTGTGCCGTACCGAAGCCGGTATGTCAAATTTTAACTTGTATCTATAATGCTTGAAATTTCCGGACGTATTTGTCAACCTCCTGAAGGTTACATAGTGATAGTTGTTGCGCGGTTTAATAAGTCTATAACGCAGAGGTTGCTTGACGGCGCGATTGCAAAGTTGCGTCAACATAATGTTCAAGAACAGGACATCAGGGTTGTTTGGGTGCCGGGTGCTTATGAAACGCCGTTTATTGCGAGTTATTTTGCTAAAGACCGGAAATGTCTGGCGGTGATATGTCTTGGTGCGGTGATCAAAGGCGAGACTTCGCACGACCAACATATAAACCGCGCGGTGAGTATGGCGTTGTGGGAGATCGCGTCGCATACTGGAACGCCAGTGATTTTTGGGATTTTGACTTGTGATAGTGTTGAGCAAGCGAACGCCAGAAGCGGAATGATCGAGTCCGCAAAAGACAAGGTTATTTGTCCGGCACCGGGTAACAAAGGAGCTGAAGCGGCGGAGGCGGCGTTGGAGTTGATTGATCTGGTAACGGAGTTGCCGGAAACTGATTCGGACGATTCAGGTTTATCTGAAATGGTTTCAAAGTTTATTGACGCATGTGGATCTCTCACAAAAAATGGCGATAGTTTTCCTTTTTTGCCAAGCACTCTTTTTGATGACGATGATGACGATGAGTTATTTGACATAAGTGGTGGAGGCAATTATGATTTTCCACAACTGCCACACATACCAAAAAAGCAGGCAAAAAAAACGAGAAAAAAACAAACTAAAAAAAATAAAAAATAAGGTAGCTGCTCATCGTTAGGCATTGCCCAAAAATATCTTTCCCGAAACAAGAAAGTGGCAAGTGGTGAGTGTCTAGGAGAAACTTCCCAAATACCGGACGTGTGCTAGTATACACTCATAGCACTATGAAATTCAGTTTTTATTTTTTTGACAGGATTTAACAGGATAGCAGGATATACAAGATTTTATTATATCCTGTAATCCTGTCTTAAAAAGATGAATTTCATCGTAGCTACAGTATAAAACCACCCCTAACCCCTCTGAAGGAGGGGGTAGGGGTGGTTTCTTTTACTTTAGAACCGTCCTAGATCAAATTGATTGCAGAATTTTAATGTGAGGGCAATCTATAAAATTTCTATTCCGTTATGCCAAAACATTATTGTACAGAAATATTGCGGTGTTGATGAATATTTTTGTATTAGGTTTTGTGTTGTTTTTAGGTTGTGTTCTTGTATTTGTGTGGAGTTTGTGAAATTGCCTGTTAGGGTGCTGGCTATTAGGATGTTTGCGGTTGGGTTTGTCGGGTCAGGTGAAATATTTTTGATGTTGGCGGTTTGGTTTAGGAATGTTGCGATATTTACAAAAGGCATCAAATTTGAGTTGTGTGTAAAATTGATTTTGTTGTGTGAGTTTTGTGTTTGTGGTTTGGGCAATATTGAGACGGACAATTCTGATTTGCTTGCCGCGAAACCTCCAATACAACCTGTTGCCGCCGCTCGCAAATATGCTTCGCTGGCGGCGGGTTCGCACTCGGACAAATGAACATCCAATTTGCCGCCGATAATTTCTCGCATCGGGTGCTCAAAAATCACAACATGCCTAAACACTCCCGCATCGCGCAACAAAAATTGCACGCCCCGCAATCCCAAATAAAACCGGATATTGTGCAAAAACAATTTCTCAAACGGAACACCCGAACCGTCCGAAAGTCCGCGCATTTCGTCAATTCCGCTCTCGCCGAATAACTCTCGCCCAAGCGATAACATTTCGCCAAATTTGAATGTTTCATCGAAACCGTCATTTTGCGGAATTTCGTCAAACGCTTGAATCATTGCCTCTATTTCGTCGGCATCCGCAACTCCAAGCCCAAAACCAAAATCATAACTCGTCCCAATCTGACGATAAACGTAAACATATTTCGCAACTTCATCCGCTGCCAATTCCGCATCCAATAATCTCGATAATTTTGATCTTTGAATTTGACGCGGTTTCATAGTAAATGTTTCGCCTTCAGTTTCAATTTCAATTTTATTTTGCGCAACAATAAACGGCAAAATTACCGCCGCGTAGCCGTTGCCGTTTTCGTCCAGATCAAATAAAACCGCAAAAGAGCGTTCATTCAAATTCAATTCTAATTTATTTTTTGTAACAAAAAATAGACTTGTTTCGTCCGGTTTATTTTTTTCGCCGAATTGCGGCGGAATTTCGCGGTCTTGCAATATTAGGAGCGTTTTAATTAATTCTGCCATTCCGGCACCGGCGCAAAAATTTCCAAACTGATCGTTGCATGTTGTTATTGGAATTGGGTGTGATCGTTTTTCGTTACGAAAAAATTCCTCCAATGGATAAAGATGTTTTGACAGTGTAGGCGAAGTTATTGAAACGAATTGAAGATCGTCGATTGCAAGGTTGAGAGAACTCCACACCGATTCATCTAATTTTCCTCCGGCAACTCTGACAAGATCATAAATCAAACCAAGCGGTTTTTCATTGGCTCGATCAACCCGATCAAGCGATTTTAAAACAACCGCGCCAGCTCCTTCGGCGAGTTGAAATTTTGTATCTTTATATTTTGACTGATAAAATTCAAACGCATGCGCATTTGTCCAACGATACGCGCCGATACAAATTCCGAACAAACAATCACCGCGCCGTAATTTTTGTAACGAATAATCAACCGCAATCAATGACGAAACAAAACCGCCGTCAATTGTAAACGCGCCGCCGTGCAAATCGTATAATTTCGTTATTCGTGACGCAAGCGAGCTTGACGAAAAACCGCCTGTAACATCTGACACCGCCGGATTTTCGCGAAGAATCTTTTTGACAAAATTTTTCGCAATATTTTGAGCAACAGTTTCGGTATCGGCGAATTTATTTGTATTGTCTGTTGATGTCAAATTTATTGTTGCGCTATTTCTTGCAATTTGTCCGAATTCTTGAGCGCGCATTCCAAGTTGAAATTCATAGAAAAAATTCGACAAATGCTCCGAACCGGCGACAACAAACGTTTTGTCGCGTTCAACATCAGATAACATTCGTCCCGTTATTGCCGAGCTCATTGCCTCGTCAACCGCTCCCATAACATAAGTTTGCAACGGATCGCAACGTTGAATTTGAAGCGGCGGTATTTTGTGGCGTTCCCAATCGTACAAATAATTTTCGATAAAGCCGCCGTAAACCGCCGTATCATCCGCGTTTTTTGGTTCAGAAAAAAAACGGCGTTTGAATTCAAACGGCGAAAGCTGTTGTTTCGGATCGGAATTTTGCTTCAACGTTGTCCTGAATTGCTCAACCGAAAATGCGTGCGGATAAACGCAACCAATCCCAATAACAGCAATCGGAACTCGTGCAATTGCAGCCGGAATTTGATTCGGTTGTTCGTTTTGATTAGTTGTCGGCGATTGATCTTTTTTGTATTCTTCAAAAATTAAATGCGCATTAAGACCGCCAACACCAAACGCATTGACCCCGAACAATAACGCATTGTCCGAATCGTTTAGTTGCACCGATTCACGCGGCACAAAAAACGGCAATCGACGCTCGCGAAAATCCGAATGAAGCTCTGAAATATTTATTTGAGGCGGAATAATTTTATTTCGGCAAATTTGCACAACCTTCATCAAACCGACAAATCCCGCAGCTTCAAACGCATGACCGAAATTTGCCTTGACACTGCCGATTGCAAGTTTCCGAGCGTTATGATTTTTTGTAACGTTAATTGTAGCGGGTTCGGATTCAGTTGATAAATTATTGTACGTTAATTCTGAAATTACGTCTTCGGCGTTAGTCGAGAAATCTGACAGCAACTCGCTTTGAGAACAATTCAAGAGATTTTCGATAGATTTTAATTCTGTTGAGTCGCCGACGTTTGTTGATGTTGCGTGTGCTTCAAGATAATTCAATTGTTGCGGCGTGATTTTTGTCCCGCGATAAGCCCGTTTCATTGCCGTCAATTCGCCCTCCAAACGCGGTGCCCACAAACTCTTACCGCGCCCGTCCGACGAAAAACCAATACCGCGAATCAACCCAAGTATTTCATCACCGTCCCGCTCCGCACTCGACAAAGATTTCAAAAACGCAAACACAATCCCCATCGAACCAACCATGCCGTCAGCTTCGGCATCAAACGGTCGACTCAACGTTTGTGTTGCTGCGAAATTTTTTGAAAACAAAATAGGCGTGAGCATTGTCATTGCGGAAATTCCGCCGACAAGCGCACCCTGAATTTTGCCCGCAAGAATATCCGCCCGCGCACAATCAATCGCAACAAGAGACGAAGCACACGCCGCATCCAACGAATACGCCGCTCCCGACCAACCATAAACCTTACGCAAATCAGAAACAAAATCACTAAGCCGAAATTCAGGCGATTCGCAACGCCAATAATTTTCGTTACGATATTTCTGTTCCGCTTCGTGAATACATTGCGACATGATGTCGTGTTGGATTTGGGCGGGCAATTCGGAAAATTCGGGCAAATCATAAAGTAGCTCAAATACCGTCGAAATTGTGTATGAAAGAATATAATCATGACTCAAATCAGACGCGCGAAGCCCGCCAAGATAAATTCCAAAATCATTACAACCCGCAGGAAACACAACACGCCCCACAACCTCATCCGCAACTATACAAGCAAGTTTCAACAACGGATCACGATTTCGGAATTGTTTGTGAAAATGATAATTTTTGATTTCGTTTTCTATTTTTTCCGAGTCAAAAATTGCGCCTAATTTAGAGTATGTCTTTCCGATTTTACCGGCTTGCGGGTCAAAATAGATTTCGTGATTCAGCCAAGTTTCGGGAACTTCGCAAATCGGCGAATTACTATCAGCGAGTATCTGCCAAAACGCTTGCGGACTATCTGCACTAGGTAAACGGCAACTCATCGCAACAACCGCAATTGCCTCACTCGATAAACTCTTTTTCATTGACACAACCAAAAATCTACTAAAACTATTTCAAGGAATTTCTAAAATACTATACTCAAGCTGTTTTAAAGGACACACAAGCGCAACAACGTGAAGCGGTTGTTCAGAGGCGAAGCCTATCGCTTTACCGGCTATGGTATACTTGCCAAAAATTGCCAAAAACAAATTATCTCAAATCCGGTCGATTGTCTGTCGATAGAAATCGACCGAATCCGAATAAAATCAATTTTTAAAAATTCCCTTTATGTTCAGGTTATCTTAAATTTCATGAAGCGGTTGTTCAAGGACAAAGCCCACCGCTCGCACCGGAAAATTAGGCTTTGTGAAGTCCTTTTTACTGTACTTCCGCAAGTTTTACTAGATCGCCTACCGTGCGGCTCTCGCGAATTTTTGCAACAGGAATCGCAACCCCAACATCATCAAGAACCGCAATTACCCCCAACATCCCCGTCGAATCCCAACCACTCAACGAAACCAATTCCACCGACTCCGATAACTCCCCCGCCCTCGTGTTCAACACAAATTCAAGCTCCGAAATAAATTCTTCTTTAGTCATATTTTCTAATTTATTCACACTTCACTAAATATTCCATTGCCTCCAAAGAGACAATACATAACAACCCACCACTTCACGGTGGAAATAGTATTATTAACCACATAGAGCACCAGAGTTCACAGAGAGAATTTTAAAAAATGCGAAACATACGAAAAATATCAAAATAAAAGTTTCGTTATGGTCAGTATACCGTAGCCGGTAGGGCGATAGGCTTCGCCCTTGAACAACCGCTTCACGTTGTTGCGCTTGCGTGTTCAGATCCATGAATTTTAAAGTAGCTTGAGTATATTCTAAAAAAATTCTCTCTGTGAACTCTGTGTTCTATGTGGTTGACAAAAATTGACATAATTATTGTACGGAATATCCGCCGTCTGCGAATAGCGTGATTCCGTTTATGTATTTACTCGCATCCGATAACAGGAATAAAGCGGCATTGGCAATATCATCCGGTTCGCCGAAACCCATTGGATGTTGTAGTTCGACAAAATCCTTTCGCTCGCCGTCTATATTTTGAATTTTTTGGTACGCGCCGTTTTCGGTCATTGGAGTTTTTATCATTGCCGGCGCAATACAGTTGACACGTATTTTTGAACTGATCAATTCGATTGCAAGCGTTTTGACACTCGATTCAACCGCGCCCTTGCTCATCGCATAACACAACAAACCGGCGTTGCCGCAACTCGCCGAAATTGAACTGATCAAAACTGCCGATACACCAGATTCACTGTGAACCCCCGCCAAACTCAACCCCTTCATCAACATCACACCACTAACAGCGTTGGCGATATATGTATTCACAAGATTTACCGTTTTAATCGACCGCAACGGTCTGACCATCTCAACCCCAGCCGAATGAACAAGCCCCGAAAATACACCATACTCACCCGCAAGCCGTTGAAATAATTTCGGAATATCATCAGGCTCAGCAACCAAATCATAAGACAACCACACAACCTCACGCTTCTCTTTTTCACACGCATTCTCACCACACGCCATACACATTGATGCCGTCTCTTCCAACCGCTCAGTATTGCGACCAAGCAAAAAAACATTCGCTCCCGCCGCATAAACCATCACCGACACTGCACGCCCAATACCAGACGACGCACCAGTAATCAACACATTCCGCCCAAATAAATCAGTTTTCATAAATACCTAAATAAAATGTAACCGTTCACGGGTTATCCCAAAAATCACATTTCATGCTCCCATAAATTGTGTTTATTGCCTATTTTGTTATGGTTTTTCAGAAAAACACGAAAAACGATATTTTTGAGTTTGCCGAGTTATACTCAAGCTACTTTAAATTTCATGGAACTGAACACGGTAGCGCGACAACGTGAAGCGATTGTTCAAGGACGAAGCCTATCACCCTACCGGCTACGGTATAATAAAAAAAGCTATACGATTTTTATTTTTATAGTGTTCATTTTAGATAAATTAGGTTAAAACTCTTAAACAATTCACAATACAACTAATAGAGGTTCTTGTATGAGTCGCACCTTCCTAGGTAGTGTTGACGCTAATTTTTAGATAGACGGCGATGTTTGCGATTGCGATAAAAGCGTTATAGGTATCATCAAGTTTGTCGTATCGGGTGAACACTCGGCGGAACTCCTTGA
>JAIRWK010000262.1 GCA_031268995.1 Planctomycetaceae bacterium | reverse complement strand
CAACTTACTGTTGATGAATACAACGCACTCAAAGCATCCGGCAAAACGCCTTCTGGCGCGATGAATCAAGAAACTCATCTTATTCCTGAAAAATACAGTCAAGCGAAAACTTCAGGATTAGAACCGGTGACAGTGGAACAGAATGGAAAAAATGTTTTCAATTTTAATCTGGAGAGTAAATAAAAGTTGGTTTTTATACCGTCGATAGGCTTCGGTACAGCACGCAGATAACGCAGATTTGTTAAGGATAATCGCAGATCAGATTCTATTTTCTGATCTTGCGAATATCTCTTCCAAATCTGTGCCGTCTGCGTGCTGATTTTTAAAATGGTTTTTAACAAGTTCCCTTCAGTATAATTCTGAATTGCTGTCGTTTTTTAAGCTCTCGGTTTTTGACAAAATTTCTTCAATACATTTGGGATCAACCGAAACACAACACTTTGTCAAATTATCAATCATTTCCGTTAATTCGGTTTGCCATTGATCACGATTGTAATCTTCAACCTCAAGCTCCCTAAATTCACTGATTAAAAGTATCAACCTCAATAAATGTCTGAAAATAATTCCCTCTTGTTTTTGCAGCGATTTTGCGGTTATGAATTTATTGAAATCGCCCTTGAACTCCAACATCAACTCGCCCGCCGCCCAAACCGGATTTATCCGCACCTCAACCGACGGATACTCAAATAAAAAAAGCCGCAATAACTTCTCCGCTAACGAAATCACATAAACCCGCTCCTCCGCCCAACCCGCAAAATGCCGCCGCCGCTCCCGTTCCTCAAACTCCTCCTCCTCCGTCTTTTGAACAAGCTCGTCAACCGTTGCCAACCCCATCGAAATTAACATCGAATCCAATCGCTCAGACGAAAGCTGTCCATTGGGCAAAACATCCGGCTTCGGAACCCGAACCAAACAACCAACCGACGACGGAATCTCAAGCAAACTCTCAAATATTTGATAACGCTCGACAACATCCGCTAACCCTAAATGACGAAGAAGAAAAAAACCATAAACCGGATTCACACTGCGTAACTTCATCAATAAAGATAACCGCTCCGTCGGATACGCAAAACAGAAACGATTAACAACACCCTCATCACCATCGTCGGTAACGTCATCAATTTTATCTGATGTTGTTTTGCCGCTAATTTTATATACCGATGCCCGTACCGGCTTCGGTACATCATTCTCCTCGTCGGCATCCAATTCAGGTTCAGGATCAAGCAAAATAAAACCGCCTTGCCATAACGTCAACAACATCATGTCAAGTTTTTTAATTCCCTCGTTTAATCGCTTCACACCCATCAAACGACGACGCATAATCACACGAATCTGCTCAACATCATGATCAAGCGAAATTATATACGCCAACAACCGCCAAGGCATATCACCCCGACTTGTTAAACCTTGCGGCGGCAACTCGCGAAGTTTTTCAAATTGAGATTCATTCCAGTATTGCTCCGTCGTTCGGCGTGTCGGCATTTTCTTTTTCAACTTCTTCTTCATCTCGCGCAACTTCGGATCCTTCGTGTCCTCAGGAATCTGATCATACTTCTCCCGCCAACGCAAAATCCGCACATCGTCCTCATGCGCCAACACAAATACAAATCCTTGCGTATCATATTGAGGTCGCCCCGCACGACCAAATATCTGATGCGCTGTACTCGATTCAATTATCTTCTTCTCGCCAACCTTGCCCTTTAGTATCGTTGGCAAAATAACAGACCGCGCAGGTAAATTTATCCCCGCCGCAAGCGTCTCCGTACAAATACAATACGATAACAACTTTCTTTGGAATAAATCCTCAACAATATTCCGATACTTCTGCAATATTCCCGCATGATGAATCCCAACTCCACGCAAAAGCAGTTGCCGTAAATGCGGTCCGCCGCCTGAACTCAAATCAACTTCATCAAGTAGTCCCGAAATTATTTTTTGTTTCTCCGACGTAATAAGATCACGCCCCCGAATCTCATCCGCTATTCGCCAACATTCATTACGGTCAAAACAAAATACCAACGCCGGCGTAAAACATTCGGTCTCGCCGCCGCGGCATAATTTTTCAAGAAGCTCCGTTAATAATAAATCGCCCGCCCAATTGTACGTCAAAGGAACACGCCGCACTGTCGATTGAACTAGAGTTAAACGGCGTTTCAAATTGTCCCGTAACCACGCAACAAACTCGTAAGCATTGCCAACAGTTGCCGAAATCAAAAGAGTCCGAACATGCGACGGAAGCAAACCAAGCGTAAACTCCCAAACCATCCCGCGATCATAATCAGAAAAATTATGAAACTCATCCATAACAACCGTAATAACATCATCAAACGCCGACATATCACGCCGATCTTGCGCCGACAAAAGACGATTAAAAAGAATCTCCGCAACAACAACCAATATCGGCGCATCGGGATTCTCCCGACGGTTGCCGGTTACAAGACCAACATAATGTTTACTGTAACCCCACCGCTCAAGAACTTCCTGAATCTCACGATACTTTTGCTCAGTAAGAGCTATAAGCGGAGTCGTATAATACGCCCTTTTGCCGTATTTTATCGCTTCGTAAATCCCCGCTTCAGCAATAAGCGTTTTGCCCATACCCGTAGGCGCAGAAACAAGTACTCCTTGCTCAGAAGAAAACCAGCCAAGTATCGCCTCCTCCTGAAAAGGATAAGGCTCATACGGCAATTGCTCCAAATACATAAAAGCTAAATCTTCGCGTTCTAACATTCGTAATATTGTATGATGGGAATTTTTAAAAAATTATTTTTGGGCGATGCATTAATCTGCTATTTTTACGTCGTGAGTGAATCTGAATCGTGGTTTTGGGCTGCCTTGCAGGAGTGAGCCTTCGAACATTTCGGTTAGGAATTGTTTTTTGCCGTTTGGTTGGTTTTCTGGGTCGGGGAAGGAATCGCCTTTTTGCAAAATTACTTGCCGCTCAGGTATTCCGCCAAAACTGTACGTCCCCGCAACTTGACACGGAAACCAAAAACCACGCGGTTCATTTTGAACATTTTTTGCAATTGGTTTTGGTTTGGCTTTTGGTGTTGCGGTTTTATTTGTGTTTTCGGTAGTTTTTGAGTTAGTTCCGTCGGGGTTGTCAATTTCTATGTTGGGCGCGGGCTTGGCGACCTTGCCCACTTCGAGATAAAACTCCGCGTAACAATGCTCCGGCAACCGTACAAGACGCGCCGGAATCTTACGCAACCTGCACATTGCCACAAAAAGACTACACAAATCTTTACAATCTCCCTCGCATTTTTCTTCAGGCATTGCCAACAAAGCCTTCACGCCTCTTGCCGGCAAACTTTTAGTTGCGTCGTTATATTTCACCCGTTGTTGCGTGTACTTGTAAATCGCTTCAACTTTTTCCCAATCGCTCTGCTTGTCATTCGTGATTTCCCGCAACACCTTACGCAACGCCGCCGTAACCTTCGAATCGTCAATCTCAATCTTCGGACTCGCTTTAAGATACGGATCAAACTCCCTCGTCAACCGTTTCGGAATCACAAAAATATTCGTATCCTTCGGTGCCTCAACCTCATAATTCACAGTGTCAAATTCCAAAACTATTTCAAGCCTGTTGTTCAAACGCAAATTATTGAAATTGATAACCGCTTCTTTTGCGCCATTATTTATTGTACGAAAATTGACTCCGCGCGGTATTGCGCTTTTGCCCTTGACGCAACGATATGTTTTAACTTCTTGCTCAAACCATGAAGTCGGCACCGGCATTGTTATTGTTACGTCATCAAGTTGAACGCCGGCTTCGATGATAATTCCGGTAACCCAAGTTTGCTCTAGCTTTTTACCGCGTCGAGGTCCGTATTTCGATCCGTGTTGCGATGCGGAATCTGCCGTCAACTCGCCGCTGTTGTTGTCATTGGTTGGGGCAAATTTGAATTGAGCTTGGGCAACAGAAGTTGACACAAAAAAAACAAATAAAACCAACATCGTAATACACCGAACACTTACAAATTCACGGCAACTATTACACGCGTTATGCCCAAGCTGTTTTACAATTCCTGAAACTGGACGCGCAAACGCAACAATGTGAAGCGGTTGCTTGATGGCGAAGCCTATCGCCCATACCAGCTTCGGCATAAGTTTTGCCCTCAAATAACTGCTTCGCGGTTCCGCAATTATTTGTTCGTCTTCTGGACTTTTGAGAAAGCTTGAGCGTAAAATGATTTTTGACATTAGATTATTCCTTTGATTTTAGGGGGGGGTGATTGTCAGCGAATGTTTATACGCGGACTGTAATTTTCGTTGGGGCAATGGTCAAACTGTGAAAATTTTGCGCGTTGTTTTTCAATATCGCCCGGATGTTGGATATTGGGCAACAGCAATATGCCGTAATCGTGTTGGATTGCGGGATCGCCGTCGGAAGTGTGTACTATTTCGGAACAACAACCGGCAAAAAATATTGTTGAAACAAAAATTCCGAAAACCAATTTCACAAAATTAAATTTATACATTTGTCCAGTACAATGAAGCCGATATACCGAAGCCGGTATGAGCGGTGGGCAAAAGCCAAAGTGTAACCACAGTTCAAAATTTCCTCTATTGAACTTGATGATTGATGCACGCTGAAAACGCTAATTTTATTTTCTTGCGTAAATTTTCAACATCTGTGTCTTCAGCGTGCATATAATGAGAATCTCTAAAAATCAATTTTATTCGGATTCAGTCGATTCCTATACTCAAGCTGTTTTAAAATTCCTGAAGCTGAACACGGAAGCGCAACAACGTGAAGCTGTTACTCAAGGGCGAAGCCTACCGCCCATACCGGCTCCGGTATATCGACAGAAAACCGACTGTATCCAAAATAATTTGTTTTTGGCAAATAGTATTTTTAGAGGTTTCCCAATCTCAAGTACACGAATACTAATGAATTTTTCAATTTGTTGCAAGAGCTTTTTTTATCGAAATTGGGACAAAATGGATTTACGGCATCGCCCTGAAATAAAATTACCATTAATGCCCTAAAGTTAGGCATCACCGATAAATAAATGTACCATTAATAATCAATACACGTTTGTATTTCAGTGTTTTTTGTATACCGTAGTCAGTAAGTCGATAGGCTTCGCCCTTGAACAACCACTTCACGTTGTTGCGCTTGCGTATCCAGTTTCGGGAATTTTAAAACAGCTTAAGTATAAAATCGGGGGAAAAATATTTTCGGGCAGTGCCTTCGGGGGCACGACCCGCTCGTACGGGGGACCGACAGGCTCGTAAGGGGGAATGAACGGCTCGTAAGGGGGAATGAAAGGCTCGTAAGGGGGAATGAAAGGCTCGTAAGGGGGAATGATAGGCTCGTAAGGGGGAACGAAAGGCTCGTAAGGGGG
>JAIRWK010000234.1 GCA_031268995.1 Planctomycetaceae bacterium | reverse complement strand
AAAAAGCAAACGGTAAACGTACAAGCATAGAACTAAAATACCTCCGCCCAGTTGACAAAGATTTCGTCAATAAACAAATCACCGAAAAAATTAAACCGCCAGACACTCACTAAATTTCGGTCATGTCCTAAATTTATTGTTACGTTTTGCTAACTCCGCTGTTTTTTAGAGGTACAATATCAAGAACAATAAATTTCGCACACTACCTAAATTTCGACGTAACTTTTCAATGAAAATTTTTACCCGCAAGTGTAACGAAGCTGGTATATACTCAAGCTGTTTTAAAATTCCAGAAGCTGAGCACGCAAGCGTAGCATCGCGAAGCCGGTATGGGCGAAGCCTACCGCCCATACCGGCTTTGGTATAACACATTTAAAAAACATTTTAGCATTTACAAAAATTTAACGAGTTTGTCACATAAACAACAAAATTAAGTTATGAGCAATACAACATTTACAACACCGGTGGCGGTGGTCGGGCTTGGTTTATTGTTGCCTGGAGCAACAGACAAGCAATCGCTTTGGAAATTGGTCAATACCGGCGGGTCTGGGATTGTTCGCGTACCTGATTCGCAATTTGATCGCAATAGAGTTTTTGATTCTCGTAAAGGAGTAGTTGGTTTTACGTATAGTGATCTTGCGGGGCTTGTTGACTATTCTGTTATTGACACTGGTCGTATTGCGAATGCATTTCCGTTTCTTTCGGATGAAGAGATAAACCGACTTGACAAGGCGCATGTTGCTTATGCGAGTACGGTTGTTGACGCGATGGAGTCCGCGCAAATCCGCCCGATGGATTTAGCCGATCAATCCGCCGGCGTTTACATCGGTCACGCAACCCCAAGCGGCTTAGACGGCGATTATAATTTCGGAGTTCTTGCGCCAGAGATTGCGGAGTTGTTGCGCGAATTGGAATCAATTAAGCAGGAGAAAATCGACACGGATAAATTGGTCAAAGAATTGATCAAATCAATTCACCAAAAAATGCCGCGCCGCACGAAATCAAATAATCCTGAATTGACCGCCAATGCGGTTGCGAAATATATTTCGCGGGCGTACCATTTACACGGTCCGGCAATGGTATTCAATTCATCTTGCGCGTCATCGCTTCAAGCGTTTGCTCACGCGGTTAAAGCAATTCGTCGCGGTGAAATTGAGACAGCAATTGTCGGCGGCGCGTCGTGTTTCAATGTGAACACGTTAGTTTTGTTTTCGCTTGCCCATTCGCTTTCCGCAATCGGTTCGTCGCCGTTTACCGAACAAGCTGACGGGTTAGTTGTCGGCGAAGGTTATGTAACGGTGATTTTGAAAAGTTTACCACATGCGCTACGTGACGGTAATCCGATACTTGCGTTGGTTCGTGGTGTCGGCATTTCAAGTGACGGCAAAGGCAAAAGTCTTTGGGCACCGCGAACGGAAGGTCAAGTTGAATCTATTCGGCGTGCTTATACGGGCTCAAAAATCCTCGAAGGTTTGCAATATATTGAATGCCACGCTACGTCAACTCATCTTGGCGACGCAACCGAATTGGAATCGTTGACAACCATATTCCGCGAATCCAATCTCAACCGTTTTCGTATTCCGCATTCGCTTCCGGTTGGCAGCATAAAACGTAACATCGGTCATACGCTTGAAAATTCAGGGCTTGCGGGGTTGGCGAAAATTCTTTTGCAAATGGAGCACGCAACAATTCCGGCAACAGTACCCGCCGACAGCGAATTAAACCGCAGCGTTGACTGGGACTCAATTCCAATGTTTCCGCCAACCGCGCCGATAAATTGGCAACGCGACAGCGTTACTCCGCGAAGAGCGGCGGTTAGCTCGTTTGGAATTGGCGGGCTTAATGTTCATGTTGTTATTGAGGATTATATTGCGGACAAGGTTTTCAGTTATGGCAGCACACTTGACTATGATGAATCGTCTGCGGTTGCGATAATCGGTACGGGATTGATTTTGCCCGGCGCAAAATCGCGAAAAGAATTCAAAGAACAACTCAACACCAGTAACGATATCCGCGTGCCAATATCAAAAACCAAATGGAATAAAGACCTCTACAATAAATCGTATGGTTTGGAAAATGACGCGGATTGGCAAATTCCTTTTTTGGATTCAGCAATAGTTGAAAATTATAATTACGATTGGAAACGCCACAAAATACCGCCAAAACAACTTGCACAAGCCAGCCCGCTGCAATTCATGTTTCTCGACGCGGTTGATCAATCTCTCCAAAATGCCGGATATATTGACGCCAACGGTAAAGAACTTAAACCAATTCCGCGAGATCGAACCGGTTGTATTGTCGGTACGTTTTTCGGCGGCGATTTCGCTTCGCAACTCGAATTAGATTTGCGTGTGCCGGATGTTTTGGCGTTTATCGAAAATTATTTTGCCGATGTTAAAATTTCACAAAATGCTATCAAACGTATTGGCGAAGAATTTAGAGACCTTGTTTATTCACGTTTTCCGGCATTGATTGACGAGACCGGCAGCTTCACCGCAAGCTCGCTCGCGTCCCGAATAACAAAATCCTACAATTTGATGGGTGGCGGAGTTGCAATTGACGCGGACGACCGCTCTGTCGGTGCCGCGATAAATTGCTGTTTGGATATGTTGATCGACAAATCCGCCGACATGATGTTTTGCCTTTGCGGTGAACAAAATATCACGCCCGAACATTTACTCGATCTCCAAATCAACAACGAACTCGAACAAACAACCGACAAAATTACACCGTTTGGGAATTATCGTACAGGAATTGTTCCGAGTGAAGGTTGTGTTGTATTTTTGCTCAAAAGGTTGACGGACGCGAGACGTGACGGCGATCCGATTATGGGCGTTTTGCACGGGTCGGTCTCGGCAATGAAAGCATCCACCGCAATCAAAGGAGCAAAAGCACTCTCGGCACCAACTGACATCGCAGCGGTAGAAGTTGTTCATTCGGGCAAATTGGAAAACGAAATATCAGTATATTCACAAGTACGGCGATATTATCCACAATGTCCGGTTGAGACAAGAGTTACTCAGTTCGGTTACTCGCCGTCAACTTCTGCGGCTATCGCATTGTTGGCAGCACTCGAATTACTCGATCAATATGAATTGTCAATCGAACAAAAAAAAGTTATCGGTCAAACTCAACCCGATCAAAAACAACAAAACACTATCCCGCTAAAAACAGGATTAAACGACGAACGATCAGGTATCGCCGTTCATATCGCCGGTCGAAATCACTCAATTCAACATTTCATCGTTCAACGTAACACATACAAAAAAAATATACCAACACCGGTATGGTCGGCAGACTCCGCCTCTGAACAACCGCTTCGCGATGTTGCGATTGCGAGTTCAGTTTCGGGAATTTCAAAACAGTTCTCGTTGATCACAACAAATAACCAAACCACAACTCCAATCACATCAACAACAAATATCGTGCAAGAAAACCTATTTACAACAAAACAAATTAAAATTAACGAAATAAATAATATGAAACAGATCATACATTTCGACGCGACAGAACGCCGCCGCGAACGGCTTCGTAACGACGCTGTAACAAAAAGCATTGTCCGAAAACCAAATGTTGCTCCAACAATTATACCTGCTCAAAAAACAGAGATAATAAACGTTACAGAAATTCAACCCGAAATAAAAAACGCCACGCAACCACAAATAACAATCACTGCGCAACCGGCGAAACAAACCGAAACTATCGAGGTCAAATCGAAAATTTCAGCCGATGAGATTGAAACGTTTTTGATCAATTTTGTGATTGATCAAACGGGTTATCCGCCAGAGGTAGTTGATTTGGATGTTGATTTGGAATCCGATCTTGGCATAGACAGCATCAAAAAAGCCCAACTCTTCGGC
>JAIRWK010000179.1 GCA_031268995.1 Planctomycetaceae bacterium | reverse complement strand
GGACGAAATGTTGGTAGAAAATATGGTAAAAACATATTTCGTGTCCCGTAGGGACACAATGTGATTAACTCATGTTACGCAGAGCCCAAATCCAATCTTGCCCTAGTTTGTCTATTCGACCTAAACCCAACCACTTTCAGCCGTTTTTAGGGTATTTTTACACAAAAAGTCCTGTTTTGATGCGTATTTTCGCCCAATTTTTACCCAGGTGCGTAACATGAGTGATTAAAACGAAATCGTCTGAAATGTCCTCACATTCCGTCCCTAACGGGATGCGAACAATGTTTTACCTTTTTTCTATCAATCGACTGAATAACCACCATCATTTCCGTACCGTGCGCAACATGAGTTATATATTCAAGCCGTTTTGAAATTCCTGAAGCTGAACACGCAAGCACAACAACGTGAAGCGGTTGTTCAAGGGCGAAGCCTATCGCCTTACTGGCTACGGTATAGCAGGTGTGGGCGGTAGGCTTCGGTATAATTCAAAATCCTTTTATTTTTTGCGATTTTTTTCTGCGGCTTTGGTTTCGGCTTTTTTGATTTGTTCGGTTTTACCTGTTATTTTGTAGGCGTATGCTAGAATTTTTGCGAGTGTACTGTAATCTTCCTCGCG
The DNA here is from genome assembly GCA_031268995.1 of Planctomycetaceae bacterium. Taxonomy (GTDB): domain Bacteria; phylum Planctomycetota; class Planctomycetia; order Pirellulales; family Thermoguttaceae; genus WRKP01. The sequence goes on along the minus strand of JAIRWK010000179.1, from coordinate 6,956 downwards.
TTCAAAATAGATTGGTTTACCGACATCGACAGTATCGTTTAGCAATCTTGCCAACATTTTATTCTCAACAATTGGTATTCCGCGTTCCAACGCGACACGTCTTATCATTTGCGCAAAAAGATCAGTTCCTTTGGCAACAACAAACGGTACTTCCATCGTTTCCGGATCGTATTTTATCGCGATTGCAATATGCGTTGGATTTGAGATGACAACATCGGCATCTGAAGTGCCTTGAACATTTCGTTGTTTCATTGCCATTTCGCGTTGGATTTGCCGACGTTTTGCGACCAATTGTGGGTCACCGATCATCTGTTTTATTTCTTCGCGCATTTCTTGGTCTGTCATTCGCAAATCTTGTTCATGTTTCCATCTCTGGTACATATAATCAATTATCGCAAGCAAAACCAAAACCACCGCCACCTTCAACGCAATCATTAACAACGTCCACAACATATACGACGTGATTTGTCTGTCCTCGCTCCAAGTCATTTCAAGAATTGTGTTGATTTCGCCGTACACTGCATAAAACGCCACTATCGCACAAATCACAACCTTGCCCACCCCAAGCAATAACCGAATCACACTCTGCATTGAAAAGATTCGACCAAATCCCTTTATCGGATCAAGACGAGTAATGTCAAATCCAAGCTTTTCAGGCAACCAAAGAAATCCGATTTGTAGAAAATTAGCAACCACCGCGACAATTAACATCGAAGCAAAAAAAATCCCCATCGGCTTCATAAAATCAATTACCGTCCTAATCCAGATAGACATCACCGTATTGAACAATCCGTACTCCTCATTTTCCGGCAAAAGAATAATCTGTTGACTGAGCATAGTTTGAGAATATTTCATAAATGTCTCCGCTATACTCTTGCCAAACGTCATCAACATAATTATAGCACAAAGCAACACCAACGCCGCCGCAAGGTCTTGACTTTTAGGCACTTGCCCCTCACGCAACGCCTCCTCGCGACGATGCGGAGTAGCTTCATGTTTTTTGTCGCCGTTAGAGTCAGACATTTTTTAAAATGTAAACTAGGTGAATTTATACCGTAAGGCATTACCCTGAAATATACCGAAGCCGGTATGGGCGGTAGGCTTCGCCCTTGAGCAACCGCTTCACGTTGTTGCGCTTCCGTAATCAGCTTTACGGAATTTTAAAATAGCTTGAGTATAGTAGGCTTCACTTTTATAGTTTTGGCGGAACGACGGCTATTCCGATTTTAATTGGCGGCACTTTGACGATTGTTTTTGGGGCAAGTTCCAGTTCGGGCAAAATTTCAGCGTCTGGGAATTGTTTCAACCAATCGTCAGGTCGTCCGGTTTCAGACGAATAGCCAAAATCACGATTGCCAAAACAACCTTTTATTGATTTTTTCGGAGGCTTGCCATCTTCGCCAATCAACCACAACAAGACACCGCCGCGTTTACGAAATTCTTCTTCATTTGACCAAAGATTACTGTAAACATTCGTATCTGGTCGAAGCTCAACTGCAACCGTTTCCGTTAAATAATCGTCTCCACGCACAAAAGGTAATTTTCCAGAACACCGCGAAGTCCAAGCCTCTTGAACCGATTGCGTTAATTCAATATGAGGAAAATGACAGCGTGACGCTCTACCGGTAATGACCGGAGAAAATTGCACAACAAGAGCCATGATTGCAACAAAGATAAAAATATTTGCAAAAACACATTTCATTGCTTGCGGAAATTTTACCTCATGCGACGCGGGGATATTTAACGCATAAAGCAAAAACATCGGTAACAATAACCAAAGATGACAACCAAGCGCAGCCCGCATATCGCCCGCAAAGATTAAAGCAATTATCAATTGCAATAGAAATGGAACAAAAATAAAAAACAATAAAAATCGCCCCGAAACATCAGACCAATATTTTGTAAAATCAAACCGCCAACGAAAACCAATAACCGGATATACAGGAATCAAAAGTATCGCAACAAAAGGAATCTGCCCAACAAAAAAAAGAAACGGAGATAAAAAATGATCAATAAATTTCGGTTGCGTCTTGCCTATCGAATTAAACATGTAATTGAACTGTTGGAAATGATTTTGCACCATCCAAATCAGTAGAGGTAAGACCAGAAAAAAACAAACCCCAATCGAAAGATAAGGACCAATCGTTCGCCAATAACGCCTTGCCCGTGTCTCGAAAAACATAAAAATCAAAATCGCAAAAATCAAAACACCAATCGTAAACTTACAATACACCCCCAAACCGAGCGAAATTCCAGTCAATATCCAGTAACGTTTCTTACCATTCTCCAATGCAAGATAAAGAAAATAAACCGACAAAAGCCAAAAAAAACGCATAAATGTCCGATTATTATAAATTGTACTGTCGTAATTAAAATAAAGATAAGATAAAAGCGTCAACGAAGCCAATAAAGCGAGTTTAGGCGAAAGAATCTTTTGCGCAAATTTCCAGACAACAAAAACACTCAAAAAACAAGAAATCTGCGAAGCTAAATACGGCACAAAATCAGCACGATTAAATATCAACGAAAGAATCTCAACAACCCAAGCATTGAACGCCGGATGCTTAAATGTGGAAATCATCCAGTTGCGACCAATAACCAACATCTCCATAGTGTCAATTTGATAACTCGGCAAAAAATATACCGGCGCAACCGTCCAAAATAACACATGAAAAAATAACGCCGCCGCAAAAAGTAAAACCCTATCACGATAAGTTTCACCAGAAAAAATATTTTGAAAGTTAAATGACATGATTACGAAAAAATTTTTTATATTAGGTTTAAGTGGTTTTTGGAGATTTCCTGAAATGATTGATGAATATTGAGGTATTGCGTAGTGACTAAGGACACAACGAACGCAGAGGTCAATAAATGTACATTAATTGATTGCAATTGAGTAAAGATACGATACCGTTTTCTTTGTCTTCAATGTCCTCTTTGTCCCTTGTGTCTCATAAGTCATTGCGATACTGATCGTACTACGAATTTCAGTTATTCAAAAACACAGAAGCCTGCTTTCCAATAGGCAAGCAGGCGATGACTACTAAAATTTAATTGCAAGCAGTCCAAATACCTAGCCTTTAAATTTATTGGCTTTGGTATGATTTGGTCAAGCGGCGATACGGTCGTTTGAGTTTGTGTCTTGTGTTTGGATTTCGGTAATTTTTGTTCTATCGTTTGGTGAGTCCAAAACAGAACAACCAAGCCGTTTTCCGTCCTTGTCAAAAACATTCAACATCTGATCCGAAACCGACCAAACCGCTGTAAACTCTTTTGCCGTGAACCGATACCCATAAAACGTATCGCCTAACAACAAAATCTGTTGACCTATCAGACCTTCCTCAATAATCCCGAATGCCTTAACCGCATTGATCACACCGCGCAAAACATGATCGATTTTCTTTACATCGGACATAAGTTTCACCTCGTCATTTCTATACTACACTACTGTTAAACCTGACGTAATATACCGGAGCCGGTATAACAAATTGTGAGCTGTCTTGAATTAGTACAATAACCTCGCTATACTATACCGACTTTGAAAGTTGCCTCCCAAATCAACAACAACTCCACATCGCGCGAATAGTACAAATTATCCAAAATAAAGTAAAGAGCAATTTTAAAATACCTAAAGCTACAAAATGGTTTTTTGAGTAAATAGAAAACTTCCTTAACGATGTTGATGAAATGGTTGCTTTATCCTTTACGTCCGCCGTGTCCCTTTTGCCCCTAACCTCAAACCGCTAAAAATTAACAAACAAATAAAAAATCATGTTGAATCACGAAAATAGTCACACAATATTCAATAATGCGCGAAATCTTATACCGGGCGGCGTGAATAGTCCGGCGCGTGCGTTTGGTGCGGTTGGCGGTGAACCGATAGTTTTTGATCGCGGCGAAGGGGCGTATCTTTATGATGTTGACGGCAACAAGTATGTTGATTACGTTCAATCGTGGGGACCGATGATTCTTGGACACGCTCATCCTCGAGTTATTGCGGCAATTCAAGCTGCAGCAGTTAAGGGTACAAGTTTCGGTGCGCCGACGTTGCTTGAGAATACGCTTGCTCAAATGGTTATTGACACGGTTCCGTCAATTGAAAAAATCCGCTTCGTCAACTCCGGTACCGAAGCAACAATGAGCGCAATCAGGTTGGCTCGCGGATTCACGGGACGAAAAAAAATCATAAAATTTATCGGCAACTATCACGGTCATGTTGATTCGCTTTTAGTTGCGGCGGGCAGTTCGGCGGCGACATTGGGCGTACCGAATTCACCGGGCGTTACCGAAGGCACAATACAAGACACAATTCTATTACCGTACAATAATGTCGAGGCGTTGAAGAATGCGTTTCATTCGGCGGGCAAGGAAATAGCGGCGGCGATAGTTGAACCGGTTGCGGGCAACATGGGATGTGTTGTCGGCAGTTCAAATTTTCTCTATGAATTACGGCATTTGACGCAAGAAAATGGTGCGGTTTTGATTTTTGACGAGGTGATGAGCGGATGGCGTGTCGGCAAAAGCGGCGCGGGAGCAAGATTTAGTTTGGTGCCGGACATTACGACGTTGGGCAAAGTAATTGGCGGCGGTTTACCTGTCGGGGCTTATGGCGGGCGTGCGGATATTATGGATAACATTTTGCCGAAAGGTAAAGTTTTCCAAGCCGGAACGCTCAGCGGAAATCCGCTTGCGATGGCGGCGGGAGTTGCAACGTTACGGGTGTTGAATGAGTCTGATCCGTTTGCGGCAATTGAACGGAAGGCGGCAATGCTTGCGGAAGGGTTGGAGGATGCCGCACGCGACGCAAAAATTCCAGCAGCAATTGAACAAATCGGATCAATGATGACATTGTTCTTTTTGACCGAACAAGACAACAAAATTGACCAACACAGAATGTCAGGAACAACTTTCAACGGTGGAATTGTTGAACGCTCAACCGCAACAAGCTCAACTGGCGGCTGTTTTTCAAGCAAGATTACGGATTGGGAATCCGCGTCAAGATGTGATACCAATCGTTACGCAAATTTTTTCTGGAACATGTTGGATCGCGGATTTTATTTTCCGTGCAGTCAATTTGAAACCTTCTTCATGTCCGCCGTAATCACAGAAAAAGAAATTAACCAAACCATAGATGCCGCCGCAGAAGTTTTTAAATTGCTTTCACTTTAAAAATAAATGACTAAAATCATAAGCTAACAGTAAAAACACCACCATACTCAAGCTGTTTTAAAATTCCCGAAGCTGAACACGTAAACGCAACAACGTGAAGCGGTTGTTCAGGGGCGAAGCCTGTCGCCCATACCGGCTTCGGTATAAAAAATTTTTTAGGCAATTCACCCGATCACAGCAAATTACTCTTGTCTCCTTTGTCCTTAATGTCCCTTGACCGCGATCTTCCCTTTCCTCAAAATTTATCCCTAAAAAATGAAAGACACAATTGAAGCAGCAAAAAATCGTCTTGGCAAAAAACTTTTAATACTTGGTCATCATTACCAACGTGAGGAAGTTATTGTTCATGCTGATTTGGTTGGAGACAGTTTTCAACTTAGTCGAATGGCGGCGGAGCGTTCTGTGGATTCGGAGAGTGGCGGCGAGTTGGTTTCAGGGTGTGAGACAATAATTTTTTGCGGTGTTCATTTTATGGCGGAGACAGCTGATATTTTGGCAAACAGTCCGTCGAATCTTGCCAAACGTGGAGGTCGGCGTGTTGATGTTATTCTTCCTGATCTTTTGGCAGGTTGTTCGATGGCGGACATGGCGAGTTATGATTCGGTTTGCGAATGTTGGGAGCAACTTTCTACGGTGATAGATATTAGCGAGGTTGTTCCGGTAACTTATGTCAACTCGTCGGCGGAGTTGAAAGCGTTTTGCGGGCAACATGGCGGAGTTTCGTGTACGTCAAGCAATGCAAAGGCGGTGTTGGATTGGGCGTTATCGCGGTACAAGCGAGTTTTATTTTTTCCAGACCAACATCTCGGACGAAATACGGCGTTGAAGATGGGGATATCGATGTCGGAGATAGTGGATTGGCGAAGTGGCGAGCAAGAGTTTGGCGGCAATGATACGAGTGCAATTCGCGGGAGTCGGATTTTGTTGTGGGATGGTTTTTGTTGTGTGCACCAAAGGTTTTTGACCGGACATATTGACGAGATAAGAAATGTGATACCGGATGTGCGAGTGATTGTTCATCCTGAATGCAAACAAGAAATCGTAGCTAAAGCGGATGATGCTGGCTCGACAGCATATATTTTAAAGCGGATAACGGAGTCGCCAGTGGGATCGAGTTGGGCGGTTGGCACGGAGGGGAGATTTGTAGAAAGGATAGCCAAGCAAAACCCCGACAAAATCATAGTCAACCTAGCCTTTCAACCAAGCTACTGTTCAACAATGGGCTTGATAACGCTAGAAAACTTAGCGGCAATGTTCCAACCAATCGAAGACGGCAAACCAATAAACGTAATAAAAGTTGACACCAAGATCGCCGAAAACGCCCTAATCGCACTGCAAAGAATGCTTGAAATATCGTGAAAACATAACGCAAAAAGAATAGTATACCGTAGCCGGTAGGGCGATAGGCTTCGCCCTTGAACAACCGCTTCACGTTGTTGCGCTTGCGTGTTCCGCTTAAGGAATTTAAAACAGCTTGAGTATACTTCACCTGTTGCGGATTGGGTACATAAGAATTATTCACTTCCGCTTGCGAATTATTTTTCAAACAATCAAATAATCTCGCCGACATTTTTTATAGTGTTCGTTGTTAGTGTTATTGTCGTTTTGATTGTTATTTGGCGTGTTCGTTTTCGTATTCGTCAACGAAAACAAAATAACCTCATTATCTTATTAACTCATGTTACGCAGAGCCCAAATCCAGCCTTGCTCTAGTTTCCCTATTCAACCCAAACCTAACCGCTTTCGGCTATTTTTAGGGCATTTTTACACAAAAAGTCCTGTTTTGA